>NZ_LVIA01000026.1:0-98549 GCF_001596805.1 Halomonas sp. KX33721
RAGAACCGCGAGTAGGCGATGACGTCTCGAGGATCGATCATGAAGACAGACACTGACGCTGATACCGTCACCCACCCAGAGGGGCAGGGGCGGAACCCTGAGTCCCGGCCGGTGGGCGTCGAGACGGTCCCGGCGTCGTCATCGTGGACGAAAGCGGAGCCCGCCCCGCTCATGGAGGCCGTGGTAGCGAAGGCCAACATGGCGCGGGCTTACCGGAAGGTGGTTGCCAACCAAGGCGCACCGGGTGCCGATGGCATGACGGTGGACCAGCTGGCCGATCACCTGAAACAGTACTGGCCGACGCTGCGTGAGCGGCTGCTGGCCGGTGAGTATCATCCCAGCCCGATCCGGGCCGTCGAGATTCCCAAGCCCAAGGGCGGGACGCGGCAGCTCGGCATCCCCACGGTGACCGACCGGCTGATCCAGCAGGCGCTGCTTCAGGTACTGACGCCGATCTTCGATCCGACATTCTCGGCATCGAGCTACGGATACAGGCCAGGGCGCAGTGCCCAGCAGGCCGTCTCGGCGATGAAGGCCCATGTGGCGGCCGGCCACCGTTGGGTGGTCGATCTTGACCTGAAAGCCTTCTTTGACCGGGTGAACCACGACCTGCTGATGGCGCGGGTCGCGCGCCGTATCCGCGACAAGCGGGTACGGCGCCTGATCCGCCGCTACCTGGAAGCCGGGATGTTCCAGGACGGTCTGGCTGCGCCACGCCAGCAGGGAACACCCCAGGGCGGACCGCTGAGTCCGCTGCTGGCGAATATTCTGCTGGATGACGTGGACAAGGAGCTGGAGCGTCGCGGCCACCGCTTCTGCCGCTACGCCGACGACCTGCAGGTGTATGTCAGGAGTCGGCGAGCGGGCGAGCGCGTCATGGCCAGCCTGAGTGATTTTCTCGAGAACTCACTCCGGCTGACGGTCAACCGCCACAAAAGTGGGCTCTTCGTCGTTGGGTGTGGAATTCGCCCCCTGAGCTGGGCCAGGATATGACCTCCACGACGACAGGAGGCATGGCATGGACGGCACCCAGATTCTGACCCTCGGCCTGGGCCTGGAAGCGCCCTGGATCCTCAAGGACCAGCACCTGGATACCTCCGTGTCACCCCATCGCCTGGACCTCTACGTCGAGGCCGAGCGAGGCAGCCTCTACCCCTGTCCTGAGTGCGGCAAGGCCTGCCCGGCTCACGACTTCGCCGACAAGACCTGGCGGCACCTCAATTTCTTCCAGCACCACTGCTACCTGCATGCCCGCGTGCCTCGCACTAAGTGCCCCGTACATGGCGTCAAGCGCATTGAGGTGCCTTGGGCGCGGCCAGGCAGCGACTTCACCCTGCTGTTCGAGCAAGCCGCCATGTCGCTGGTCAAGGAGATGCCGGTACTGGCCGTCTCCCGGCAGCTGGAGATCTCCGACAAGCGGCTGTGGCGCATCGTGCACCACTACGTCGGCCGCATGCTGGGGGAGCTGGATTTGAGCAACGTGGCCACCGTCGGCGTCGACGAAACCGCCTCTCGGCGCGGCCAGCGTTACGTGACGGTATTCCTCGGCGGCGGATCAGGATCCGTTATTCAAAGAGGTGTTTTACTGCGAGGTGTTGCTCGAGCTAAAACGCATGGGCAAAGCGGTGCTGGTGATCACCCACGATGACCGCTATTTCCACCTCGCGGATAGGTTGGTGCGGCTGGAGAGTGGCAAGCTGTTGGCGACAGAGCAGCTAGATGGTGAGCAGCCGACTAGTGTGGAAATGGAGGCAATCGAACCGCCGTAGGGTTGTTGAGCCAGGGATGGTTCAAGAGCTTTTAACCAAGGTCTCCACCTCAAACGCTACAATCTGGCGCTGGGTGCTGGAAAACTCCACGCCGATCAGGTGTATGGGTTTGCCGGAGGCGCGGTGCTTATCGGCATAGCCCTTGTATTTGATTTGCGTCAGCGCTTTACCTTCTGGCAGTTGTTCGACCACCTTAAACTCAAACAGGTAAATATGCCCACCAACGTCCACACTCATATCCACCTTGCCGTGGTGGCTGGCATCTTCCACCGTCACATCCAGCCCCAGAGCGGCAAAGTGGCTATAGAAGACACTGGCATAGTGGCCTTCATATTGGGCAATGGGATTGTTGCGGTACCAGTCGTGGGGGAGTCCTGCATAAAGGGCTTTGAGATGAGCTTCCAAAGCAGCCAGATCATGGCGCTGAAAAATATCGAATAACGCCAGTTGATGGGTTTGTGCCTCGCTTGCGTTGATACCCAGTACCGGTAGCAATAAATCGTTGAGACTGCTTTCCACCTCTCGATTCGGAAAGCCTAGCGTATAGAGGCGATAGCCCAGTATGGGCTCCTGCACGTCCTTAATGGTGATATAACCCGTTTGAAAAAGTAGCCCTTCGGTGGTGATGTCATCCACATCAAAGCGCCCTAGCAACTGCGCTTTTGCCTGTAAGGTCTCCAATCGAGGGGTAAACACTCCCCGCTGCTTGAGGATATCGACCAAAAACGTCGGCGTCGCAGACTCAAACCAGTACGGGCCGAACTCTTGTTCTTGGAACAGCAACAGTACATCGAAGGGATTGTAGACAGACGTAACCTCTCGGCCACCCCAACGATAGCCGTTATACCACTTTTTGATTTCCTGACGGTCTAACCCAGACAGTTCGGGTTCAAATACTGTATCAATGTCGTCATCGGTATAGCCACAAAGGGTCGCATAGTCGGGCGACAGGGTAATATCGCGCAGATTGTTCAAGCCCGAAAACAGACTGACCTTGCTGAACTTGGAAACACCGGTAAGCAGCACAAAGTGCAAGTGCGGGTCGGCGTCTTTGATAACGCTGTAAAGGTTTTTCAGGCCCTCGCGTAGTTCTCGGGCGCGCTCCGACACCAGGATATTATCCAGAATCGGTTTGTCGTACTCATCGATCAGCACAACCACCCGCTGGCCGCTCTGCTGGTGGGCGGCGCGGATTAGGGCAGAAAATTCACCCGGTATATCGGTTTTATGATGCTGAGTAATGCCGAACTGCTCGCGTTGAACCCTTAACTGCTCACGAATACGCTCGTCCAGCCCTTCACGGCTCTGCATCACTCCATCGGCAAAGCTAATACGAATCACCGGGTAGCGCTGCTGCCAGTCCCACCTATCATGAATATAGAGCCCTTCAAATAGCGCTTGGCGGCCTTCAAACAGGCAGCGCAGGGTATCCAGCAACAGGCTTTTGCCGAAGCGGCGCGGCCGCGATAGGAAATAGTATTTGTTCTGATTAACCAAACGCTCGATATGCGGGGTTTTATCGACGTAGTAATAGTTGCCCTCGCGGATATCCGAGAACGTCTGAATCCCGATGGGTAACTTACGGCGGTGGGAATTCGTCACGGCGGCCTCCAGAGCAAAAAACAGCGATACAAATAGCAGTTTAGCATGCCCAGCGGCTTGGCATAACGCGTACTATATCGCGGAGCAGCCTCGTCGGGTTGAGTATGTCTACCGAGGCAATATTCGGTAAGTCTGGGTGTAGATCATTGATCAAATCGACGAGTAGAGTTATGGCCGATCAACCCGTAGATCTTGCCCTCTTTGAAACGGTGCGCCACAGAATGCAGCAGGCATTTGCCGTTGATCTCGAAACGAAAGTGGCACCCTTGACCTCGAACATGCTGGTTTCCTTGTGCAAGGAGTTTATCTTACAGGGAGTCGATCTCCATAGAGTAAACGAGAATCGTTGCTTCTATCTCTCGTGCTTGACCTCCTTGCATTTCTCAACTCTGGGCTGATTCAATTACCCGCACCCTGCTAGCTTGTTACCGATAGTCGATGCAGCGTTAGGTCATGCGTAGCATCGCGATAGCGGTGCGCATTAACGCCCTTGTGTAATGACCTCGGTCGCCGCCACCGCACGCTCGACGGCGCTGAAGGAGATGCGCTCCTGCTCCAGTCGCACCCTCGCGCCCAAACGGTCTGCGCGCAGTTCCTCGAACAGTGCCTGCTCGTCGGCGGTGAGCCGGGTGGGGTGGCCGGTGTAGCGCTTCTCCTCGGGTTCCTGGCCCCACAGGGGGTGGTGGCCCATCAGAGTGGGACGGTCCATCAATAGGGAGCGGGCATGGGGCAAGCTGGCGCGCAGGCGGTTGAGGATGCCGAAGCCGTGGGTGTCGATGTCGCCCCAGTACCAGAGCGCGCTATCGTGCAGCCAGGGGATCTCTCTCAGCCTCTCCAGGCCATAGCCCAAGCCGAAGATCACCAGGCTGGCGGATGTCTCGGGGAAGGCCAGGCCGTTGGTGCGGTTCTCGGTGATAAACACACGCTGCACCGGCAGGCTCAGCCCGGAGAACTCCTCCGGCGGAACCGCGATATCGCGCAGGCCCTGAATGGACAGCGCCGGGTCGAGCAGACGGAAGCGGATCTGCGGCGCTTCCGTGCGCAGGCCATAGCGGCGCGCGAAGCCCTTAACGCCGCTGGCATCGCGGTGGATGGCGGTCGCCGGTAGCACCACATCCAGCAGCTCGGCGAGCAGGCCCCGGCGGGTTTCGATGAACTTGGTGTCGACGCCGGGAATGTCCAGTTGGCGCAGGTAGAGCCCTGGCCGCGGGTGGGCCAGGAACCACGCCAGTACGGCCAGCAGGCGGGGCCAGTCGTGGGCATGGCGGAGCACGGCGAGGGGGTGGCGCGCTATCCAATCCTGCAGTTCGAGGTGGTGGTGAAGCAGGGTGTCGACCAGGGCCTGGAAGCGCTGGGCATCCTGCTGGCGACGGATCAGCTGCAGGGCCTGGGTTTCATCGGCGATGATCGCTGCCACCGGAATGGCGTTGCTGCCGTGAACCCGGTTGTTGACCTGCTGCCAGCGCAGTTCGTAGCCGTAGCCGCGTCTCTCCCGGCTCTGCTCCCGCAGTGCGTTCACCCAGTCCATCACCGCGCCGAAGCGCTCGGTGATGTCCCGGGCGCTGGGGCGGCGCAGGCGGATCTCCAGGGGGAACGGCGATTCGCCGGACACCCGGGCGGCGAGAAGGCGGCCGCTGTCCCAGGCCTTTTCCACCTGCGCGCGGATGGATGCAGGGGTACTCCAGCTCATGACGCGCTTATCATGCTGCGGGCGGCGCGCTCGGCGCGATACTCCTCGATGCTGAGGTTGCGCACCATCGAGTGCTGACCGCCGTCGTTGTGCACATAGCCGACGTTGGCCACAAAGGGCTCAATGATGTGGATTTTCTGCAGCGGGGTGATGATCAGCAGTTGCAGATTGAGCCGCTGGAACAGCTCCAGACCGTAGCGGGCGGATTCGTCGGAGCCGCGGCCGAAGGCTTCATCGATGACCACGAAGCGGAATGAACGTGAACTTTGCCCGCCCGTTTCGAGGCCGAACTGGTAGGCCAGGCTGGCGGCCAGCACCGTGTAGGCGAGCTTTTCCTTCTGACCACCGGATTTGCCGCCAGCATCGGTGTAGTGCTCGTGCTCGGCGTCGTCCTCTCGCCAGCGTTCCGAGGCGGAGAAGACGAACCAGTTGCGCACATCGGTGACCTTGCGTGTCCAGCGCTTGTCGGGTTCGGTCTGGCCCTCCCGCCCGCGCAGGCGCTCGATGATGGCTTTGACCTGCAGGAATTTGGCTTCGGAGTACTCCTCGGTTTCCGAACCGGTCAGCGCCCCTTCGGTGCAGGCGCGCAGCGACTCGCGGAACTCGCGTACCTCGGGATCCGGGGTCGGTTCGGCCTGCAGGCGGATATAGCGGTTGGGGTTGTAGTCGATGGCGTGCAGCGAGCGGTTGATGGTATCGATGCGTTCGCGGATCAGCTCGCGCTCCTGGTTGAGCTTGGCCTGGAAGCCGGCCACCTCGCGGATGGTGTTCTCCTTGAGCAGCTTGCGGAAGTCGGCTTCGAAGCGCGGCAGGTCGTCACCGACCAGCTGCTCGAGCATGCCGCGGTACTCGTCGCCGGCGGCGATGCTGACGTCCACCTCGCGGGTCTCCAGTGGCCACTCGGTCTGGTAGCTACGCATGGCGTCGATGATGCGTTCGCCGAGGCGCTTGAGGCGTTTCTCCTCGGCGTCGATGCGCCCCTGAAGCCAAGTGCGCATCTCCCGCTCGGCATTGTCGCAGGACTCCACGGTCAGGCGCCGCTCGGGCAGGGCCTCGGGGCGTAGCGCGTCGAGGCGGGGAAAGTCGCTTTCGCGCACCGTGGCAGCGGTACGCTCCACCAGGGCTTCGGCCTCGGCCTGGGTCTCACCGGCCTGATCGTACTTGAGCCGTGCAGTGGCGCGTTCGTCGCGCAGCCCGGTCAGGCGCGCATCCTGCTCCTTGAGCTCTGCTTCCAAGTCGCCGAGCTGCTGCTGGAGCAGGCGCAACGTATCCGAGGTTGACTCGAGCGACTGGCGCTCCTCCTCGAGTCGCTGGATGAGCAGCGTCGGGGTGTGCCAGTCAAGCTCCTGAAAGTGGCGGTAGACATCGATCCGGTGGAGCAGGGTGCCGCGGGTTTCCAGTTGCTTCTGGGTCTCCTGGGCCTGGCTCAGGGTGTCGGCCAGCTGCTGTAGCCGCTGCTGCAGCTGATACTGCTGCTGCTCCAGGGCGGCGATCTTGGCCTCGTTGCTCCAGCCCAGCACATAGCGGGCACGGTCATTGATGGCGTGGCGGTCGTCCTTCTCGTGGCGCTCGCCTTTGGCCTTGATCTGGCCGCTACGGGTGATGGCGCGTTGCTCGCGGCGCAACTGCGCCAGGTCGCGGCAGCAGGCGTAGTCGAAGCGGCGGGCGAGCTCCTGTTCCAGCCAGGCGTAGAAGTCGGAGTCTGGCCGTACGGCGAGCTTGCGCACCAGGGAGTCCGGGTGCAGCTGCGGCAGGCTGGCGCCTTTCGGCTCGCGCACCCGGTAGTAGACCAGGCGTCCACGCAGGTGGGTGCGGTCCACCCACTCGGCGACCTCCTGATAGTGTGCATCCGGCACCAGCAGCGACAGACCGAAATTGTGCAGCACGCGCTCGATGGCGCCCTCCCAGTCGCGCTCTTCATCACGCACCTGGATCAACTCACCGGCAAAGGGCAGCGACTCCACTGGCAGCCCGGTGCTCTCGCACAGCCGCTCACGCAATGCCAGCATGGCGGCAGGGATGTTGGAGCGACGCTGGCGTAGGGAGTTCAGCTCGCGCTCGACCTCCTCGACACCCTCGCGGCCATCGCGGAAGGCGACCGCCGCCTCGGTTACCGCGTTCTGGGCCTCGGCCTTGCGGTCCTCCAGGGTCTCGAGGGCGTGTTCCACCCGCTGGCGGTTCTCCACAAACACCGCCTCGTCGCCCAGTGGGTCCAGCGCCAGGCGCTGGGTAAGCGTTTGGTACTCCTCGGCCCGCCGACGGCGCTCATCGGCCCGCTCGCCCTGATCCTTGATCTGTCGCTTGAGTTGCTCCAGGCGGTCGCCGCCGTTGTCGGCAATGGCCTGCTTCAGCTCGTCGCGCTTGGCCTGGTTGTGCTGTTGCTCGCTGGTCAGCGCCTCAATACGCGAGGCCAGCCGTTCCAGCTCCCGCTCCAGCTTCTCCCGCCGCTGCTCAAGTAACTGTGCCTTGATTCCGGCGAACCAGGGTTGTAGCGCCTCGCGGCAGGCGGTGAGCTCCCGGGCCTGGTCGCTGGCCTCGGCGTAGCGGTCCAGGTTGTCGACCATCGGCTGCAGGGCGTCGATCTGCGCTTTCGCCTTGAGCACCGCCTGGTGGGCGCGGTCAAGGTCCTCGAAGTGACGGATCAGCGCGTCGATGCGCTCCTCCACCGCGAAGGCTTCCAGCATATGCCCGCGCACGAACTCGGTGAGATTGCCGACCGATTTCATCGAGACCGTCTGGTTGAACAGCTCCAGGGCCTGCTCGCTGTCGAGACCAAAGCGCCGGCGGAACGCCGCCCCATAGGGCGGGAAGTGGTCGAAGAGCTCCACCTGGGGCAGCTGGCGCAGGCGCTTGCGCAGGGCATTGAGGTCGCTGCCGAAGTTGGCGAAGTCCTCGGTGATGGTCAGCGGCCGGTCGGCGACCACATAGCTGCGAGCGGGTTGCCCTTGGCTGTCGCGCAGCCAGAACAGCTGGGCCAGGGTGACGTGCTGGTCGTAGCCGGCATGGTAGAACTGCGCGAGAATCACCGAGTAGCTATTGAAGTCACGCAGGGCAACGGGCTTGGCGGCCAGGCGCCGTCGCTGCGCTCGGTCTTATAGTAGCCAAGCACGTAGGAGCGCAGGCTACGCTCGCGCTGTTCGGCGCCGGCGGCCTTGTTGTAGGTGATGCGCTGGGCCGGTACCAGCAGGGTGGTGATGGCGTCCACCAGCGTCGACTTGCCGGAGCCGATGTCGCCGGTGAGCAGGCTGGTTTCGCCATTCGGTGCCAGGTGCCAGACTCGCTGATGAAAGGTGCCCCAGTTGTAGACCTCCAGGCGCTGGAGCCGAAACCCGGTGTGAGAGTCGTCGCTGGCGAAGTCGAACAGCGCGTTCTGCGGATTATCCGTCATCGTCGTTATCCAGGTGCTGGCGGTAGTCTGCTAGGTGTTGGTCGAACTCGGCGAGCCATTGGGCGTCGACGAAGGCGGCGAGAATGCGGCGCACCTCGAAGCGCTCCTCCTGGCCGCGCAGCCGGCGCAGGAAGCCCAGTTCCACTACCCGCTTGATATGGCTGTCCATGCGGCTCATCAGGCGCACTTCATCCCCTGTTTCAGGCAGGAACAGGCGCAGCATGTCGGCGATCTGCTCGCGAGAGAGAATCAGCCGCGGATCGCAGCCGGTGGCGTCATGCTCTGCCAGCTTCTTGCGCAGCAGTGCCAGCAGCAGGCTGACCGGGTAGCTGAGCTGGCGGCGTGGTACCAGACGCGGCAGCTCCTCCTCGCCCTCCTCGGTCGGGCGCTGGCGCAAATAGGCGTAGCCCTCGGCTTCGTCCAGGATCAGCTCCAGCCCGAATACACCGGCATGGTCGCGTACTTGCGCCTGGAGTCGCAACAGATCCTGCCACGCTCCAGACTGGTCATCGCGGTAGAGGACGCCTTTGAACAGTTGGATCAACACCGGAGAGAGCGCCGGTTCGCGCTCGTTGGGTGGGGTGCCGGTCTCGTTCATGGGTGGGCTCCCTGGTGGCCACTAACGAAGATCACCGCAGGCAGGGCGGCGCGGCGCTGCTGGCCCTGGTCATCGGTCCAATACACGACCTGCTCCTGCGTTTCATCGACGAGGCCCAGCCCCTCCCCGGTGGCCAGGCTCAGCCAAGTCACCAGCTCCGCCAGTCCCTGTTCCAGTGGATGCCGCTGCAGCAGCGCCTCCAGGCTGATCTGGCGCTGGGTCTGCAGCGCCTGGCGTAGCCGGGCCCGCAGCCGCTCCTTCTCCACGTAGACCTGTTCGAACAGTGGGTCGGCAGCGATGTCCGCGGTTCCCTCCTCGAGCGGCGCCTGCTCGATACGTGGCTTGATGGGAGGGCTGAACAGCGGCCGATCCATGGCCAACTGGACGTCGGGGGCGGGAGCCTCTACGGTCATGAAAGGGGTGGTTGGCAGGTTCTCGCGCACCGCCAGGGCGTGCTGTTCCAGACCGCGCAGCAGATCCATGATACGCCGATTCTCCAGCCAGGCTTGATCGTCCAGATAGCGTCGCAGCTGTTCGGAGAGCCGGGCCACGGTGCGCTGGGTCGCTTCTCCGGCGGTTAGCCAGTCATAGTGGATGCGGCGCAGCCTCGGGTCAGGATTCAGCTCAGCGACCGGCTCCAGCGACAGGATCGACTCCAGCAGTTCGGTGAGCTCCTGCTGGCGGTCGGCGGACATCAGGAAGTCCCAGAAGGCACGAAAACTGCGGCCCTGGTCGGAGTCTGTAATGGCATCACGCTGGCCCAGTACCTCCTCCAGTATCGCGGCCTTGCCGCCCTCCCAGGTGGCGATTCGTTCGCGTACCTGGCGATCCAGGTCACGAAAATTCTGCTCCACCTGGCGGAAGTCGGCCAGTAACGCCCGAGCCGTGTCGGTGGCCTGAAGAAAGCGCTCGCGTAGTCGCGTGGGATCCATGAACGCCATATGGCCGGCACGAATCTCCTCGATCTCTGCGTCAATGGCGGCGCGGCGGCGACTCAGCTCCGCGATGCGCGTCTCGGGATCCGTTTCGCTGTTCTGGGAGATGTCACGTAGCAGGTCGAAGACCAACTTCAATCGCGACTCCGCCCCCACGAAGGTGCGCTGCTCGAGCCCGGCCAGCCACTGAATGGCTTGCTCGACGGCAGGTATCAGGTCGTAATGCGGTTCGTCCGAGTCGGCGGGAAAATAGCGCCGCAGCCAGCCGCGTTCATCGCTGGCCCAGTCATTCAGATACTCCCGCGCGGGCTTTGGGAAGTGCCCTTCGCCCAGCCCCTGGCGAAGGTGGAACAGATAGTCTTCCAGCCTTGCCGCCAGCTCCTGCTCCGGCAGGCTGCGCACATTGGGCTCGATAAAACTGCGATGCACGAAGGCAATGATCAGCGGTGCGTGGTCGGCCAGCAGCAGCCGCCAAGCGGGATGGTATTTACGTAGACTGTTGAGGTAGTCGTAGTCCATGCGGCTGGATTATGCTCTATGAATAGCCACCCATGTCCAGGCCGCACAGGGGGAACTAGGTAGCCTTGAACAGTTGGATTGAGATTCGTTCGATTATGCCTCACCTTAGGCCGCGCTTGCTACCCCAGCCAACCACGCAGCCGTTGGCGAGGGGATGAGTAGGCGGCAGTGTTGCGCTGTGCACTACTCGAAAGCTGTGCGGTGGCTTTGCTCAATGCTTCACCGCCCCCTTGCCCCCACCATACGTGCCAGTACCCGGTCTTTGAGCCAGAAGCGGTGAATCAGCGCCATCGTGATGTGGCCGATGACTAATCCACATAACAGCCACGAGAGCGGGCCGTGAAGGAGCTTGGCTGGGGCGATCATCCAGGTGATGTCGCGTTCCGCTTCGGGCAGCAGCTCCATGCCATAAAAGCGTAGTGCCCCGCCGCGGCCGTACTGGCGCAAAATGGCGAAAGCAGGCAGCAACAGCAGGAGCGCATAAAAAGTGATATGTACAAGGCGTGCTATGCGGCCATCCCATCCGAGCGGCTGCGGAGGACGCTGCTTGCGGTTGACCCATGCCCAGCCAAGGCGAGCCAGCGTCACGATCAGAATCAGAAACCCTAACGAGCCATGAGGCCCAATGCTTGCCAAAAACAGCGTGATAGCGTTTCCGCCCATTCCCCGCCAAGCCAGCAACACAGTAAATTGCAGCGTGACCAGCGCGGCGGTCTGCCAGTGAAGCGCACGGCTGACCCGCCCATAGCTGTCAGGGCTGTCTCGCCAGCCAATAGGCGTTTGAGCTGGCTTGCGTGTGAGATCACTGTTTAACGCCGTGTTGTTTGCCGTTCCTTTAACCATTGGCCTTGCCCTGGCGCCAGTAGCCCATGCTGGTAACGTACTGCTTGGGTAGCCCGCACTCGTTGACTAAGTAGCGACGCAGCTTCATAGCGACCTTGGTTTCAGCAGCTATCCAAGCGTAGAAGGGAGCTCTGTCATCCAGGGTGGCGGGTTCCCAGAGTGGGCCGTCCTCATCGTCGCTTTCGTCGTTGCTAGTGGCTGCCGTAGGCACGCCGCCTAGCGCTTGAATTTCCTTATGCAAATCAATATCGCGCACTGCTCTCATCAGCAGCTCACCGTGTTGGCAGCCGGGTTCAGCATCGCGGGCCAGCCAGTGCAGCTTAGCGGCTTGGGGCAGCGGCTGAACGTCGTCACTGCGAGGCACTTCGAACAGCGCTTCGACCCTGGGTTTGAGCGGCAGGTCATCAAGAGTTTCAAGAATGCCTGCGGCGGCGGGGAGGGCGGTTTCATCGGCGATGATCAGAATACGGCGTACACCTTGGGGCGGCTTCCACTCGTAGCCCAGCTTTGGGCCTTCCGAGTTAGCGTCGGGGGCTGTCATGGCAAGGCGGTCACCTGGGCGGGCGTGCATAGCCCAGCGCGATGCGGGGCCATTGTCGCCATGGAGTACAAATTCTACGTCCACCTCTGCCTTCTCCGGCCGCAGAGCGCGAATGGTGTAGGTGCGCGCAGAGGGGCGCTGTGCATCCGGTAGTGCGCGGTAAGCGCCGTACCAGTCATGCTCTTCCAGCTTGGCAATCTCAAACAGCGGATCGAGACTACCACCGCCTTCGGGGAAGAACAGCTTGACACGCTGATCCGGTGCGTAGGTCGCCATATGGCTGACTTCCGGGCCAGTGAAAGTAAACCTGACTAATGAGGCGCTGACTTGGGTGCGTCTGGCAAGGGTGATATCGAAAAGCCGATAGCTCGGTTTGGCTGCCATGATGGGGTTCCTCATGCGGAGACATAAATCAAGGGGGCAATTGTAGTGCTAATTATTATCATTTAGAATCTTCGACAGTCATTCACGCGCTCATTTCCATGCACTCGTTTGCTTATATCCAAGGTCACTCCCATGACGCAGCCGCCTGCCCTCGCTCTTTTGGTGAATCGTCCCGCCACCACCAACGGAGGGGCATCATGCTAGGCGCTGCTCAACGAATGGGAGGAATGACCCCCGCGAAAGCTTGTCTGTTGCTGAGCCTGCCGATGGTCGTGCTGTTTTGGGTCGGTCTAGAGAGCCAAGGCGGTTTTGCGCTGGGCCTAGAGGCATTAGTGACCCCTTCTTTCGAGAATGTCGACGAGCTTCTGCTCTATTACGCCTGGTGGCCGCGCCTCTCGATCGCGCTGTTGGCCGGGGGCGGTTTGGGGCTAGCGGGCGTGCTCATGCAGCAGGTGCTGCGCAACCCGTTGGCGTCACCCACCACGTTGGGGGTGGCATCGGGCGCTAATCTGGCGCTGATGACCGCTACCTTGCTGGCGCCAGGGTTGTTGGTGGTGGGGCGTGAGTGGGTCGCCTTGTCGGGTGGCGCACTGGCGGTGGGGCTGGTGTTCCTGCTCTCCTGGCGGCGCGGTTTGGCCCCTGTTGTGGTGGTGTTGGCGGGCCTGGTCGTTAATTTATACCTGGGCGCACTCTCCACCGCGCTGTTGCTGTTTAACCACGAGGTGCTTTCCGGGCTGCTGATTTGGGGCGCGGGATCGCTGGCTCAAAATGGTTGGGATGGCGTGGCGTCGCTGGCTCCTAGGCTTGCCATTTGCGGCTTGGCGGCATGGCTGTTGCTGCGTCCTTTGGCGGTTTTAGAGTTAGATGACGCCAGCGCCAAAAGCCTGGGGATTTCGCTGAAGCATTTGCGCTTTGCCGGGTTAGGGCTGGCGGTGTTTATTACCGGTAGCGTGGTGAGCGTGGTGGGTATTATCGGCTTCATTGGTTTAGCGGCCCCCAATATTGTGCGTATGGCGGGGGCACGCACGCTGCGTGCGCGCTTGCTTTGGTCGACATTATTAGGCGCCGTGCTGCTGGCCACCACGGACCTCTTACTGCAGCGCTTTTCCGGCATGGTGGCGACGCTGATTCCCACCGGGGCCGTGACGGGCGCCTTAGGCGCACCGCTGCTGATGTGGTTAATTCCGCGCCTTAAGCTGCAGGGCGACCGTCCTCCCCAGGCCTCCGGCGTGGTGATCACGCGCCATGCCGCGCCCTATCGATTAGCCACTGGGCTACTGCTGGCGCTGGTGGCAGCTATGGTGGTGGGCCATTTGGTGGGGCAAGGGGCAAACGGCTGGAGCATCATCGCCCCGACGAATTGGGGTGTGATTGAGTGGCGCTTTCCGCGCGTGATAGCAGCAGCGGCCAGCGGTTTGATGCTGGCAATAGCGGGCACTATTCTGCAGCGCCTTTCGGCTAACCCTATGGCGAGCCCCGAAGTGCTGGGTATCAGCGGTGGCTGTGCCATTGCACTGATTTTAGGTATTTACCTGCTCCCCGCCCCCAGCAATGCCCTGCTGGTGGCGATAGGAACGCTAGGGGCGTTGGCGACGCTGCTTGTGCTGGTAGCGCTCAACCGTAAGAGTGGCTTTGTGCCTGAGCGTTTACTGCTCAGCGGCGTAGCGATTAGCGCGCTGTTCGATGCGGTGCGCAGCGTGCTGCTGGCGGGCGGTGACCCGCGCGGCCAGCAGGTTATTGCATGGCTGGCAGGCTCTACTTATTACGTGGATGTAGGCAGCGCGCTGCTCGTAGGCAGTATGGCGGCGGGGCTTGCGTTGGTATCGCTGCCGTTCACCCGCTGGCTAGATATTATGCCGCTGGGTACCGCCACAGCGCGTTCTCTGGGCATAGGTCTGAACCGTGCGCGCCTAGCGCTGTTACTGCTGGTCGCCTTGCTTACCGCCTGCGCCACGCTAGTGGTGGGACCGCTCTCCTTCATTGGCTTGTTGGCCCCGCATATGGCTCGGCTAATGGGCTTCGCCCGCGCCCGCCAGCACTTAGTAGGCGCTGCCTTGATCGGTATGCTGTTGATGGTGCTGGCCGACTGGGTAGGCCGTCAAATCATGTTCCCTTATGAGATTCCGGCAGGCTTAGTGGCTTCGCTGATCGGCGGCGCCTACTTTATGTGGGGGCTGCGGCGCTTATAAGCGCTTAACCTGAGCGTGTATAAGCTGCGCTAATGAACTATTAGCAAGATGATTTTTTGTTATGTCAACTTACCCTTACCCTAGCGCTTTCTTAACTCAAGCATAAGGCGAGCGGCGATGTGGGAAAGCTACCTAACGGGTTTAGTGGTGTGCGGCGGCATTATCATGGCGATTGGGGCGCAGAACGCCTATGTGCTGGGGCTGGCCATTCGTCGTGAGTATCACTGGTGGTCGGCGGGGCTGTGTATGAGCGCGGACATCATTCTGCTTACGGCGGGTATGTTTGGTGCCAGTGCGTTTTTGCTCACCATGCCTAACGCCATGGAAGCCATGCGCTGGGTGGGCGTGCTGTTCTTGGCCTGGCTAGCGGCACAAGCGTTATGGCGAGCTGCCAGTGGCCGTGAAGGCTTAAAGGCCAACAGCGCCAAAGCGCGCAGCTTGCGCGGCGTGTTACTGGCAACTCTGGCGGTCACGGTGCTTAACCCGCAAGTCTATCTCGATACGCTGCTGTTAATTCCCGCCATTGGCGCTCAGCAGGAGAGCGCCGGTGTGTTCGTCGCCGGGGCGTCAACGGCGTCGATTCTTTGGTTTAGCTTGCTGGCCTGGGGCGGCGCGGCGCTGTCGCCCTGGCTCTCTCGCCCCGGCGCTTGGCGCACCATCGATGGGCTGATTGGCCTGATGATGGCTGCCATCGCGGTGCACCTCGCACTCGGCTCAGCGCTGTTGTAAGGGACGAATCGCTCGGTTAAGCCTGAACGAAGTAGCGCTTGATGGTATTTAATACCTGCTCAATATCGCTGTCGCTGATATCACGATGCACCACCATCTGTGTGGCGTAGAGCAGCTCTATCAGTACGCCGTGCTCTTATAGCAGCGCGGCTTCCTTACCTGATCGCTCGGCTAGCGTGGCTTGAAAGGCATTCACCGTTGGGTCGTCGCCCCACGCATTATCGTCCAGCGGTGCTGACATCATAGCGTCTCGCATGGCGGCGGTAGGGCGTGTCACCGTATCGCTACGTAAGTCGATCATATAATTCTCTCCCGGCGGCCCTCCCGAACAGGGCACTATGGATATAAACAGCTATGGTTATCGCAAACATGGTTATCGCAGACATGGGTCATCGTTTGTATAACCAACTCCTACCGCATGGCAACCTAGCATAGGCAATTAGATGGATCTTAAAAGTGGTTACCCGTTTTGGACGGTGAAAAATGGTCTGTTAACGGCTTTCCCGCAGCTTACCTACGATCACCAAACGGAAACGGTGATTATTGGTGGCGGTATTACAGGGGCGTTAATTGCCGACGAGCTAAGTCGCCACGGTCATCAAGTGGTGGTTCTTGAACGCAGGGACGTAGGGTGGGGCAGCTCTGCTGCCAGTACGGCGCTGCTGCAGTACGAAATTGATACCCACATGGTCCATTTGGCCGAGCAGTACGGAGAAGCTAATGCGGTGATGGCTTATCGTAGCTGTGCCGAAGCGATTCATTCGCTGGAGCGACTCGCGGCGGAACTTGGCAATGTGGCGTTTAGCCGTCAGCAGAGCCTCTATTTTGCCAGTCATGACGGAGATGTGGCGGCCCTGAAAGCGGAGCTTGCGATGCGCAAGCGCTTTGGCTTTGACGTTGCCTGGCTTGACCAGCGTGCGCTTGAATCCGACTACGGTTTTTCAGCTCCAGGGGCGATTCTTTCCTCGTTGGCCGCCAGCATCGACCCTTACCGTATGGCGTATCATCTGCTGGAGAATGTGGTGCGGCGTGGCGGAGGTGTGTTTGATCGCACACAGGTCGAGCGGCTTGAGCCGAACGCCGAGGGTGTCGAGGTGATCTTGCGCAACGGAGCGACGCTACGCTGCCAACAGGTGATTATCGCAGCGGGTTACGAGAGCCAGTCGTGGTTGCCTGAACCGGTAGCCGAAAATCGCAGCAGCTACGCGTTTGTCACTGACCCGTTGCCTCTTGAGGTGCTGGGCAAGCTAAGCCATACCCTGGTGTGGGAGTCGGCGCGACCATATCTCTACCTACGCTCTACCCAGGATGGGCGGCTGCTCATCGGCGGTGAAGATGATGAGGAAGATATTCCGGAGTGCCGGGATGCGCGTGTGATGGAAAAAGCCCAGACGCTGGCCGCAAAGGTAGAAGCGCTCTGGCCGGGTTTAAAGATCAACCCGACGTTTTGTTGGGGCGGCACCTTTGCGGAAACGGACGATGGTTTACCCTATTTCGGGCCTCATGAGGCGCTAGGGCCACGGGTTCATTTTGCCATGGCCTATGGTGGCAACGGCATTACCTACAGCATGATAGGCGCACAACTGCTGCGCGCGCTCATTGAAGGCCGTCAGCACCCGTTAAGCGCGCTATTCTCATTTCAGCGGTAGTGTCTGGCCAATCACCTAACGGTAAGTAAACCGCTACACTACGAATATGGATGAATGTGTGCTTTGTCAGCAGGTGCGTCTTTCCTGCTGGTGAGCATTATGTAATTGATAAGTGAGTGTTTTCATGAGCCCCACCCTGTTTTTACGTGCTCTAGAGCGTAACGATCTGCGCTTTGTGCATGAGCTCAACAATAATCAGAGCATTATGTCGTACTGGTTTGAAGAGCCGTATGAGTCGTTTGATGAGCTTGAGGAGCTGTATAACAAGCATATTCACGACAATGCGGAACGGCGCTTTGTTGCCGAAGACAGCACGGGCCGAGCCATTGGCTTGGTGGAGCTCATTGAGATTGACTACATCCACCGCAGCGCCGAGTTTCAAATTATCATTACCCCAGAGCATCAGGGCAAAGGGTTCGCACGCTCACTGATTCGCCAAGCGCTGCACTACTCCTTCACGATTTTGAATCTGCACAAGGTCTACTTGATCGTAGCGGTACAGAACGTTAAAGCGATCCATCTCTACGAGGAGAGCGGGTTCATCGAAGAGGGCCACTTGGTACAGGAATTCTTCATCAACGGTCAATACCGTGACGTCAAACGTATGTATATCCTTCAGGAGGCGTATCTGGCGCAGTTGGATCAGCAGCCCGTTGAAGAGGGGGGGGGAGGTCATGACACCCCACGTCTTGGTCGTTTGCCAAAGGCGCTGACCAAGACGTAGTCAGCGCCTTACTGCTGACGCATATAGGCAGCTAGGGCGTCGAACGCGGCGCGTTGCTGCTGCGCGCGTTTTGCCCACACTTCCATGACATCGACTTCCATTGCCGGGTGTTGATTAGAGGCATTTTGCATGGCGAACACTCCTGGTGCAGAGGTTGAAGAATCATTTTTGTTATACGCAGTTTGCTTTGTGCAATGCAGCAAGATAGCTGTGATGTGAATATTAGGCGCTTTTGCAAGGCGTGGCTAGTCAAAAAGATGTAAGTGATATGCCATGGCATGTAAGAAATAGCTTACAAAACGGGACAAAGAAGCGCTGCTTCTTCCTGGCCTGTTGAATGGAAAAGATTTTCATAATACAAAAAAGCCGACAGAGGGTGTCGGCTTGGGGTGTTATCTTTTCGTCTATAGGGGATATAACAGTCGAGCAAAACGCTCGTTAGCAGTAAAAGTTGGCGAGTGCATCATTGGCGGCGCGCTGCCACTGCGCCTGACATTGCCAAAACGCGAGCACTTCATCATTACGTGCTGGGATTGCCTTTATGATTGTCATCACATGGTCCTCCTGTGGGACAACCTTACCAGTATAGTCTCTTTTTGTTGCGGTGCAGCATTTCGTTGAGGACGACGTGCTCAAGAGATACACAGCATGGCGATGCTTAGTGAAAAAGCGTTCACCTTGGCTAGCTGGGTGGGGCTGCCGCTTAAAAGCAACTTCTTAAAACGTTAGCGGCGTACTACATGCTATGTTGGCTGTGAGCTCATTACACACTAACAACATTAAGATGACATCAATGCCCGCTATTCACCATCAAGACCGCTGGGTAAGCGCTCCCGACGGTTGCCTTTATACTCGTAGGTGGCAGCCAAATAATCCACGCTCGGATGTCCCGATTGTGCTGTTTCATGATTCACTGGGCTGTGTAGAACTCTGGCGCAGTTTTCCCGCGGCGCTATGTACCGCCACGCACCAGCCGGTGATTGCCTATGACCGGCTAGGATTTGGCCAATCAAATGCCAGCGCAACACCGCTACCACTGAGCTTTGTTGACGATGAACCTACCGGTAGCTTTGCAGCGCTTTGCCAGGCTTATCAGATCACGCGCTTTATTGCCCTCGGGCACAGCGTGGGTGGCTGTATGGCCGTACATTGCGCTGGGCGTTATGCAACTCAGTGTCAGGGGCTTATCACCATCGCCGCCCAAGCATTTAACGAAACGCGCACAAGGCGCGGTATCGAAGAGGCACAAGCGGCTTTTCAAGCGCCGGAACAGTTCGCCAAGCTGGCCAAGTATCACGGCGACAAAGCCCGCTGGGTACTCAACGCCTGGGTGGACACATGGCTAAGCCCCGCGTTTGCAGAGTGGTCACTCATCCCAGCGCTTGAACAAGTACAGTGCCCGACACTCGTGCTGCATGGCGAAAAAGACGAGTACGGGTCTCATCGTCAGCCTGAGCGTATTGCCCGCTATACCCAAGGTCCCGCTCACTGCGAAATGCTGCCCGGCATCGGTCATATTCCTCATCGGGAAGCCGAAGCCGTGGTGGTCGAGTTTGCCCGCCAATTTATCGCTCGCCTTGCCTATTAACGGCTTAATCTCAGGCCCATGTAAGCATAATGAGAGACGTTCTATGCGCTTAAGAGTTTTATCCGATCTTCATTTAGAACATTTTGACGGACACCGCGAACTGCCGCCTGCCGAGGCGGATGTGGTGGTGTTGGCAGGGGATATTCATCGCAGAGCAGAAGGGTTGGCATGGGCACGGCAGCAGTTTCCCGACCTGCCGATTCTCTACGTGCCGGGCAACCATGAGTTCTACGGCACCAGCATGCCGCTGCTGCGCCAAGAGTTAGCGCTAGAAGCCGCTCGGTATGATATTGAGCTGCTGGATAATCGCAGCGTGACCATTGGCGGAGTACGCTTTTACGGCACGACGCTCTGGACAGATTTTGCGCTCTATGCCGACGACCCCACCCGCAATCCATTAGACACCGAAGCGAAAGCACTGCGCTACATGCCTGATTTTCGCATCATTACCACGGCTCCCGGCCAAGTGTTCACTCCCCAAGCCAGCCAAGACATGCACCGTGAGGCGCTGGAGTGGTTGAGTCGCGAGCTTCAACAGCCTTTCGATGGCCCCCGCGTCGTGGTGAGCCATCATGCTCCATTGCACGGTTGCATTCCCGAACAGTATATAGGCGACGCGCTCTCGCCCGCCTTTGCCTCCCACCTCCCGCAACTGATGGGCAAGATGGACTTGTGGATTCACGGCCACGTTCACGAACCGGTGGATACACGACACAGCGGCACCCGCATTATCGCCAACCCGGGCGGTTATCCAGAGGAGTTTTTGCCGCCGCTGTTTCAGCCTGATTGGATTGTGTACCTGTAATATCCGTTTATAAAGCAAAGCGGCTTGGTATATGTGGGCGTTGTCTCTAAATAAGCCTCAGATTTTTTGGTATTGCTACTTTGGTTTAATTTTGGATTGTGCAGCTTGCACTTCAAAGCGTCAGTATTTATCTTTGAGTTGTATGATGTATTACATAATATGTTGGCCAGCGAAGATATCGGTTCCTCATAGTGGCCAGCGATATTCAAAAAGAGGGTGCAAAGTGACGTTTTCAAGAGAAGCTGTAATTAATGCCATTAGTGATGGCTTGCTGTCATTTCCCATCACCGATTTTGATGACCATGGCCGGTTTGATGAAGCTAGTTATCGCAAACGCCTCGAGTGGTTTATCAGTCACGATATTTCTGCTGTCTTTGTTGCGGGTGGCACCGGAGAGTTTTTTAACCTGTCACTGGAAGAGTATCGCGATATTGTCCGCGTGGCTGTGGAGGTGATCGATGGGCGCCTGCCAGTAATTGCGAGTGCAGGCTTGAGTGTGGAGACGGGTAAGTCTTTTGCAAAAGCCGCCGAGGACGCTGGCGCTGATGGCATTTTGCTGATGCCTCCCTACTTGACGGAGTGCCCTCAAGATGGCCTGGTAGCGTATGCACAGCAAATCTGTGATTCCACCTCGATTAATGTCGTTTACTACAATCGCGGTAATGGCATTCTCGATGCTGCCTCCGTTCAAGCCCTGGCTGACGCCTGCCCAAACTTGATCGGGCTGAAAGACGGCAAGGGCGATATTCAGGCGCTCAATACCATCATCAAAACGGTTGGCGATCGACTGGTCTATGTAGGTGGCGTTCCTACGGCCGAAATCTTCGCGGAAGCGTACCTGTCTATCGGTGTGAACACATACTCCTCGGCTGTATTTAATTTCGTGCCTGAAATGGCCGTGACGTTTTACAAGGAGTTGCGCCACGGTAATAAAGGTCGTGTGAAACAAATCACCAACGATTTTTTTATTCCTTTTGTTGAGCTTAGGGATCGTAAAGCTGGATATGCCGTTAGTCTGATTAAGGCGGGCGCTGAGATTATCGGGCGTCCGGCGGGAAGTGTCCGGGCACCTCTGGTGATGCCAGCTAATGATGAGCGAGAAGTATTAAGAAGGCTGATTGACTCGGTAAAGTAGTATTAATTTTCAATTGCAGAAATAACGCCAAAGGTGAAAGAAATGAAAAAGACAATATTAACTCTTTCCGTCGCTGCCGTAGCTCTATCCTCCTCGTTAACTTTTGGAGATTATCCAGATAAAAATATAGAGTTTATCGTCCCGTGGAACGCTGGTGGTGGCGCTGATAATGTTGTTCGTGCCATCCAAAATCCTCTTGAAGAGGCGTTGGGTACAACAGTAGTTGTTCGCAATGTATCGGGGGGCGGCGGAGCCGTTGGATTTTCGACGGCAATCGCTGCAAAGCCCGATGGTTATGTAGTTACAATTCCAACCAATGCAACATTTACGCTTGAAGGTCTTGGGAACGTTGGCTTTACCTATACCGATTTTGAGTATATTGCCCGTGTACTTGTAGAACCCTATGTGCTTGCCGTCAATAGCCAAAAGGGGTGGAGTTCTTTAGAAAGCATGGTTAACGAGCTTCAAAACAGCCAAGCTCCGCTAATGGTGGGGGCATCGGGTGTTGGGTCTTCAACGCACGTTATGGCAGTTGCGCTGGCAGAAGAGCTCGGCGTCAATTTTCAAGTAGTGCCTTATGACAGTGGTGCTAACGCTGTGACCGCTGCCATGGGAGGACATATCGATGCTGTTGTTTTGAATCCTTCTGAAGTGGTATCTGCAATTGACTCTGGACGACTCCATGCAATTGTAACGACAGGAGAGGAGCGAAGCGGTGCAATTCCTGACTCACCGACCATGCTGGAAGAAGGGTATGACTTTTCCATTAGTCAGTGGCGGGGTGTTGCAGCACCTAAAGGGATTAGCCAAGAAGTTGAGGATCGCTGGGTAGAGGCTATTAAGACTGCCGTAGAGGATCCAGAGTTCCAGCGCGCTGCAGAAATGATGGGCTCTGATATTATGCCTCTCTTTGGCGATGAGCTTGATCAGTTTGTCGAGAACACTGCCCATGTAATGATCGAAGAAGCTGAGAAACTAGCTCAGTGAGGGATTTATGCAACGGCCTATTCCAGAAGCAACGTTTCATATTGTACTAATAGGCCTTGTGGGCTACTTCCTAATGGAAAGCTTTTCTATTCGCGGAAGTGCAGCTGGCGGCAGTTTGTCGCCAGCATTTTTCCCCAAGGCAATTTGTATCCTCTTGATATTTTTTCTCCTTTTTTCGTTGTTCACGACGCTTGTTCAAAGCAATGATAAAAAAACACGTTGCAATAAAGGCGAAGAGCCTAGTGGAAAGAGGTTGAAAAGTAACACCTGGGCTCCATGTGTCGCTTGGCTATCAGTACTTTTGTTACTAGTGCTTTATGCTTTTTTACTTGAAGTGCTAGGTTATGTGATTGCTACGGCAATGCTCATTTTTGGCATGGTTTCAGTTTTGGTGGTGCTGAATAAGCAAGGGAATGAGGTAACTCTGAAAGGTGTGACAACACTTGTCGGCTTTTCAGTGTGTACTTCATTGGCTATTTTCATGCTTTTTACCAAAGGGTTTAGTATTACTTTGCCAACCCTGGGAATCGCCGGAGTTTAATCATGAATGACTATATTGATGCGCTAGGGCTTGTTTTTCAGGGATATGTGTTACTAGCGATTGCAGGTGGAACACTACTTGGACTTGTGATGGGGGCATTACCAGGTTTAACTGCGGCCATGGCAATCGCGTTATTACTTCCTCTGACGTTTGGGATGCCTCCGGTCATGGGAGTGGGAATGCTGCTAGGTACGCTATGTGGTGCCATCGCTGGTGGCTCCGTATCGGCAACGCTACTTAATATTCCAGGCACTCCTTCTTCAGTCGCAACAACGCTAGATGCCTTCCCTATGGCACGTAGTGGGCAAGCCGGGCGAGCACTAGGCATTGCCATTGTTGCTTCTTTTCTAGGAGGGATATTCAGTGCGGTGGTGTTAAGCATACTTGCACCGCCAATCGCTGAGTTTGCTTTACGGTTCGGTGCACCGGAATATTTTTCGCTAAGTATTTTTGGCTTGGTTATCATTGCTTCTGTGTCTAAAAATCTAGCAAAGGGTCTCGCCGCTGGCTTGATAGGCCTATTGTTGGCAACAGTCGGGTCGGATCCGATGGTAGGCAGCATGCGTTTCACCTATGGAAATATGTCGCTGCTAACAGGGATCAATCTATTACCCGCTCTTATCGGTCTTTTTGCTGTTTCACAGGTGTTAGCGGATGTCGTCGATTACTTCAAAACGGAAAAAGCCGATACTTCTACTACTTCTGTCGATAAAGCATCGCCTCGTTGGTTAGAGGTCATCAAGCACTGGCGTGTTGTATTAAGTAGCTCGGTGATTGGAACCATTGTGGGGGCTATTCCAGGGGCTGGGGGAAGCATCGCCTCCTTTCTGTCCTATGATCAAGCAAAAAAAATGTCGAAAACACCTGAGAGGTTTGGCAAGGGGCACTCGGAAGGGATTATTGCCTCTGAATCTTCTAATAACTCATTAGTGGGAGGGTCGCTAATCCCTATGCTAACGCTTGGGGTGCCTGGAGAAGCTGCGACCGCCGTTTTAATGGGAGGGTTAATGATTCAAGGTATACGCCCAGGCCCTACATTGTTTACAGAACAAGGCGCCATTATTTATGGAATTTTTATCGCCTTCTTTGTTGCCAATATCTTTATGATGCTGTTTCAATGGTTTGGGATTAGGTTGTTTATTAAGATACTGCAAATACCACGCAAGCTTCTTATGGCTATGATTCTGGTCTTTTGTGTGATTGGTGTTTATGCCGTAGACTCTAATATATTCAATGTTTATCTGATGTTGGTCTTCGGTGTTCTCGGGTTTTTCTTAAACAAGTATGGTTTTGGAACAGCGCCAGTCATTTTAGGAATGATTCTGGGGCCAATTGCAGAGTCAAACCTGAGGCGTGCATTGTTGGTGTCAGGGGGCGATTGGTCAGTCTTTGTTCTTCGTCCAATAAGCCTGGCGTTTTTTAGTCGTTGCGTTGTTGTTCCTAGCATTTAGCTTGTGGCAGAACGCTAAATATAAAAAAAGTACTAACTTAGGACTGATCACTATGTTTCCTAAAGTAAAATCAATGAAAGTAGTCCCTGTTGCCGGCTACGATGGTTTTTTGTTGAACCTTAGTGGTGGGCACGCCCCTTGGTTTATCCGCTGCGTTGTCATACTTGAAGATGACGCTGGAAATAAAGGGGTAGGAGAAATTCCTTCCAGTGATGGCATCCTTAAAGGACTCGAACAATGCCGTGATAGTGTAGAAGGCTCTCGTGTTAACCTTTTTAAGCAGACGCTTAATAAAGCACGCTTTGTATTATCCCAAAATGGTCGTGAAGAGCGTGGTCGACAGACATTCGATCTACGCGTAGCGGTGCATGTCATTACGGGTATTGAATCAGCGTTGCTTGACCTTTATGGCCAAGCCTTGCAGCTGCCTGTAGCGGATCTTCTGGGGCAGTACGGGCGCCAGCGCGATGAAGTAGAAGCTTTAGGTTATCTCTTCCTTCTCGGAGACCCTGATAAGACTGACTTGCCTTATCAGAAAGCATTTTCGCCTAAGGATGCTTGGGATGAAGTGCGCTACAAGGAAGCCTTGACCCCTGATGCTGTAGCGAGTTTGGCCAAAGCTGCATTCGAGCGTTATGGTTTTAAGGACTTTAAACTAAAAGGGGGAGTGTTAAGCGGCGAAGAAGAGGCTGACTGCATCCGAGCGCTACATGAAGCATTTCCTGATGCCCGTTTGACACTTGATCCCAATGGCGCATGGAAGCTTGATGAAGCTGTACGGGTGCTAGAGCCTATTAAGGATTTGCTAAGTTATGCGGAGGATCCCTGTGGACAAGAGGAGGGATACTCTGGGCGTGAAACCATGGCTGAGTTTAAAAAGCGTACAGGGTTGCCGACAGCGACAAATATGATCGCGACTGACTTCAAGCAGCTTCAGTATGCAGTGCAGCTCAATGCGGTAGATATACCGCTGGCTGACTGTCACTTTTGGACTATGCAAGGTGCGGTGATGGTGGGCGAGCTATGCAATGAGTGGGGCATGACCTGGGGATCCCATAGTAATAACCACTTCGATATTTCACTTGCCATGATGACCCATGTAGCCGCTGCCTGTCCTGGTGAAATTACCGCTATTGACACACATTGGATTTGGCAAGATGGCCAGCGCATTACCAAAGAGCCATTTTTGATTCGTGATGGCAAGTTGAAAGTACCGAAAACGGCAGGTTTAGGTGTCGAGTTAGATGAATCAAAGCTTATGGAGGCGCATCGCCTTTATAAAACTCTTGACGTTACCCAACGCAACGATGCTATGGCGATGCAATATCTAATTTCTGGTTGGGAATTCGATCCTAAAAGACCTGCATTGTTACGTTAGTTTGCTAGTCCATAAAACCTATTCAAGGTTTTGAATAATATAAAGGTGAGGAAATGCCATCAGATAGCACACAATTAGACTTTCATAAAGTTGCTAAGCAAGGTAGCTTGTCTGTGCATGTGGCTGAGCAATTAGAAGCGTTGATCACCCAGGGAAAAGTAGCGGTGGGTGAGAAGCTGCCCACTGAAAGTAGTCTGTGTGAGTCTTTTGGTGTTAGCCGTACGGTGATTCGTGAGGCAATTACTCACCTTAAGTCTTTGGGTATGGTTGAAACACGGCGAGGGGTGGGGACTTCTGTGCTGCGTTCCTCGTCCGTTGAGGCGAGACCTGCCGAGCGTATTAACCCCACTACGGTGGAAGATATTCTGCACTTGCTAGAGCTACGGTTAACGCTTGAGCCAGCGGCTGCGGAGTTAGCGGCTTTACGTTATGACGATGGAGACCGTCAGCGGCTTGAAGCGCAACATTTGGCATTTAGTAAAGCAATTGTTGCAAAAAATCAGGCCCGTGAAGAGGATTATCTTTTCCACTTTGCGATTGCCACAGCGACCAAAAACCCCTTCTTTCAATCCTTTTACAAGCAGTGGAGTCAGAGTGTCATTCCTCGCGCCAAGCTTTTAAGCAGTGATATTAACCCGATCTCTTCAGAGCGCTATTTAGAGTGTGTTCAGGAAGAACACACTTACATACTTGAAGCGATTCTTGCCCGCGATGCGCAAGCCGCCCGCGAAACGATGTTTCAGCACCTCAATCGGGCGCGCGACACATATGCCCAGTATCGCGAACAGTGATTGTACTTGATCCCTATAAGGAGCGACCTATGACGATTCGAGGCGAAATGCTAATCGGTCAAAAAGCAGTGATCGGAACTCAAGCCAACATTCAAGCGGTGAACCCTGCCACTGGTGAAAAGCTAGAGCCCGTATATGTGGGTGGTAGTCGAGCCCATGTTGAGCAAGCTTGCGAGCTGGCTGAAGCGGCCTATGGCATTTACCGCGAGACATCCCTCGAAGAGCGCGCTACGTTTCTTGAAACCATCGCCAATGAAATTGAAGCCATCGGCAGTGAACTGATTGAGCGCGCCATAGCCGAAACCGGCCTGCCGCAAGCGCGCATCGAAGGTGAGCGGGGTAGAACCTGCGGGCAACTGCGGTTGTTTGCTTCTGTAGTTCGAGCCGGTGAGTGGCTGGACGTACGCATTGACCCGGCTATGCCTGAGCGCCAGCCGCTGCCACGTGCGGATTTGCGCCAACGCCATATTGCTTTGGGCCCAGTAGCGGTGTTCGGCGCCAGCAACTTCCCGTTGGCGTTCTCAGTCGCGGGTGGTGATACCGCGTCTGCGCTCGCCGCTGGTTGCCCGGTCGTGGTAAAAGGCCACTCGGCGCACCCAGGTACCTCTGAACTCGTCGGTCAGGCGATTCAAAAAGCTGTAAAAACCTGCAACCTACCGGAAGGTGTGTTCTCACTGCTGTTTGGTGCCGGTAATGAAATCGGCCAGGCGCTGGTAGATGATCCGCGCATTCAAGCGGTTGGTTTCACTGGTTCGCGCAGTGGCGGTATGGCGCTAATGAAAACAGCCCAAGCGCGGCCTCAACCAATTCCGGTATACGCTGAGATGAGCAGCATTAACCCAGTATTCGTGTTGCCGGAGGCGCTTAAAGCCCGCGGTAAAGCGCTGGGTGAAGCGTTTGTTGGCTCGCTCAACATGGGCGCGGGCCAGTTCTGCACCAACCCTGGCTTGGTGATTGCGGTAAAAGGCCCTGAGCTGGATGCCTTCATCGAAGTGGCACGCGGTGAAGTAGAAGCTAGCGGCGCACAGACCATGCTGACGCCAGGTATTCATCATGCCTATCAAGAAGGCGTTTCCAGTCTGGGTGGCGCAGCCAACGTGCGTGAGATCGCCCGTGGCCAAACGGGTAGCGACTATCAGTGCCAGACCGCTTTGTTCGCCGCTTCAGCGAGCGATTTCCTTGCTTCTGAAACGCTGCAAGCCGAAGTGTTCGGCGCCAGCTCGTTGGTCATTGAATGCGCTGATATGTCTGAGGTGAGGCGTGTTGCTGAACAGCTAGAAGGTCAGCTCACCGCAACGCTGCAAATGGACGATGCGGACATTGATGCTGCGAAAACGCTGCTGCCCACCCTTGAACGTAAAGCGGGGCGCATTCTTGCCAATGGCTGGCCCACTGGGGTCGAAGTGTGTCATGCCATGGTGCACGGCGGACCGTTCCCAGCGACGTCTGATTCCCGTACTACCTCTGTCGGTACTGCCGCTATACATCGTTTCCTTCGTCCTGTCTGTTACCAATCACTTCCGGAAGAGCTACTTCCAGATGTCTTGAAAGATGAGAACCCCATGAGTGTTTCCCGCTTAGTGGATGGTAAGCGGGAGCTTAAATAGCACGCTGCGATGATTGGGATTGTCACTTATAAGGCGGCCTACGGGCCGCTCTTTACGTGTCAGGGGTTAGCTAGCGGACTTCTCCACCAGCAGCCCACAAGAGGGCGCTGCCCAGCGGTTGTCAGCGGTGAACACCACGTCGCACACCACTGGCGAGTAGTAGCGGCGTACTTCTTCATCGATGCGCTGACGCAGCGCGTCTTGGTTTGCCAATGTCGCCTCTGGGAGGTCTTTGGGGAGTACCACGTGGACGATGACGTAAAGCAGGCGGCCGGGGCGCACCATACGCACGCGCATCTCCAGGGTATCGATATCGGCAAGGCCACGGGCAACGGCTTGGCGCACCGGTTCGGCGACGGCTTCTTCCGGAGTTTTGTTGAGCAGCTCTCTTAGCGCTTGCGATGCCATGCGCACGGGCACCCCCAGGCAGAGCACCACCACTGCAATCACCAATACGGAATCCACATAGGGCAACACCGCTCGCCAGCCTAGGCGCTCAAACAGCATTACTAAGCAAAAAGCCGCGAGTACGGCTCCTGAAATCACACTATTGACCAGCCAGTTGAGTTTGTCGGCGGCCACCAAGGGGCTACTCACATGGCGTTGACTACGCTGCATGACCCAGGCAGTGAGCGAGCAGGCGGCGGTCGCGAACAGTGCATAAATCACCGCAAGCCCAGCGGAAATTTCTCGCCCACCGGTAAGCAGTGCGGCCACGGCATCCACCAGTGCGAAGATCGATACCCCAAAAATCAGCAAACCTTTGCATAAATTAACCAACGACTCGAAGTAGCTGTAGCCAAAGGGGTACGACTCGCTATCTGGGCGGCTGGCAAGCTTGCTGACCTTGATGGTCACCAGCGCTACGCTAAAGTAGATAAGATTGAACAAGCCATCCAATAGGATGGCCTGGGAGTTCGAGGCCAAGGTGGCCACGATACCGGCACAGCCAATGAGCAGCGCCATGAAGGCGGAAAAGGCTAACGTACTGGATTCTGTCTTCACGAACGTATGGCTCCCATGCCTAGCGAATCAAGAGGCTGGGAAGCATAGCAACATCAAGGTGGGAAATGTCAGTGGTTTATACCACAGTAAAATAACGCCGCTTGGCGGCGGCGCTATTTACTGGTGAGTCTATTAGCCCTCAATCCATACTTCATCGCCCTTAAAACCCACGCGCCAGACGCGTAGCTGTTGGCTGTCGTCCTCCAGGCACTGCCCATCTTCCAAGCGGAAGTGCTGTTTGTAGATCGGAGAGGCCACCGCGGGGCTGCCCTTGATATCGCCGACGATACCGCGGGCAATCACATAGGCCTTCGAGAAAGGATCGAAGTGGTCCAGGGCATAGAGTTCTTGCGCGTGGCCGGGCAAATAGAACAGCGCCACTTGGGCGGGGCCTTCCGGTGTGCTCAGCCATGCGGCAACGCCGGAAAAGGCCACGAGGTCTGCTCTGGTGCAGAGCGGCTGCCAAGTGTCGTTGTGGTTCGATAGTTTGAGTGCGGTGGCGGTCATGGTCGTCCTCGATTCGGTGGTCACTGGGTTAAGCAGGGCGTAGCTGGCCGCGCTCGGAGGTCATGATGATGGAAGGGTCGGGCCGTGCATCGTTCACGAAGTTTCTAAAACGCTTGAGCTTTTCCGGGTCGCTGATGGCGTTGGCCCACTCGCACTGGTAGCTATCCACCACATGCTGCATTTGGCGCTCCAGCTCATCGTTGATACCCAGGCTGTCTTCCAGAATCACCTCCTTCAGGTAGTCCAGGCCGCCTTCCAGGTTTTCCCGCCATACCGAGGTGCGCTGCAAGCGGTCGGCGGTGCGTACGTAGAACATCAAAAAGCGGTCGATGGTGCGGTAGAGTTGCTCGTCATCTAAATCGGTGGCGAAGAGTTCCGCATGGCGGGGGCGCATGCCGCCGTTGCCGCACACGTAGAGGTTCCAGCCGTTTTCGGTGGCGATAATGCCAATGTCTTTGCTCTGCGCTTCGGCGCACTCGCGGGTACAGCCGGAAACTCCGAACTTGATCTTGTGCGGTGCGCGCAGGCCCTTGTAACGGTTCTCTAACTGAATCGCCATGCCCACGCTGTCCTGTACGCCGTAGCGGCACCAGGTACTGCCGACGCAAGATTTCACGGTGCGCAGCGACTTGCCGTAGGCGTGGCCGGTCTCAAAGCCTGCTTCAATCAGTTCGCCCCAAATGGCCGGCAGGTCTTCCAGCCGTGCGCCGAACAGGTCGATGCGCTGGCCGCCGGTAATCTTGGTGTAGAGCTGGTATTTCTGGGCCACTTGCCCCAGCACCACCAGCTTATCCGGGGTGATTTCACCGCCGGCGATGCGCGGCACCACCGAGTAGGTGCCGTTTTTCTGCATATTGGCCATGAAGGTGTCGTTGGTATCCTGCAGCGGCACGTGGGCGGCATCGGTAATCGGTTCGTTGAAGCAGGAGGCGAGAATCGAGGCCACCGCCGGTTTGCAGATATCACAGCCCAGGCGATGCGTCTCTTGATTGCCGTGTTTCTGCATCAGCTCGCTGAATGTCTTGATGCCTTCGACACGTACGATGTCGTAAAGCCCTTGGCGGGTATGGGCGAAGTGCTCGCAGATCGATTTATCCACTTCGACGCCGCGGGCCTCCAATTCGTGATCCACCACGCTTTTGAGCAGCGCCGCGCAGCCGCCGCAGCCGGTGCTGGCTTTGGTGGCGCCTTTAACGCTGCCAAGGTCAGCCGCGCCCGCGTCGATGGCACTGCAGATGCTGCCTTTCGTCACGTTGTGGCAGGAGCAGATCATCGCCGTTTCCGGCAAGGCATCCGGCCCCAGCGCCGGGGCAGCACCGCTTTGTTGCGGCAGAATAAGCGATGCGGGTTCCTTAGGCAGCTCGATGCCGTTGGCGTAGTACTGCAACAGCGTGTCATACACACTGTTATCGCCCACCAGCATGGCCCCCAGCAGCTTCTTACCGTCGCTGGTGACGACCAGTTTGCGGTAGACCTGAGTGAGCGGGTCGAGGTATCGGAACATGCGGGCGCCAGGGTTCTGGTTGCCGTGGGCATCGCCAATGGAGCCGACATCCACACCCAGCAGTTTTAGTTTGGTGCTCATATCGGCGCCGCTAAAACAAATATCGCCCCCCGTCAGCGTGGCGACGGCCGTTTTGGCCATTTGGTAGCCAGGCGCCACGAGGCCGAAGATGCTCTGGTTCCACAGCGCTACCTCGCCGATGGCGAGGATATTCGGGTCGTTGGTGCGGCACTGGTCATCGATCACCACGCCGCCGCGCTCGCCAATGGTTAAGCCGCACTCCCGGGCCAGCGTATCCTGGGGGCGAATACCGGCGGAAAAGACGATCAGGTCGGTTTCCAGCACTTTGTCATCTTGGAAGACCATCCGCAGGCGGCTGGTGTCGCCGGGTTCGATACGCTGGGTGGCCCGCTCGGTGAGTACCTGAACACCGAGGGCTTCGATTTTCTCTTTCAGCAGCTCGCCGCCTTCGCTATCTACCTGCATGGGCATCAGGCGTGGGGCGAACTCCACCACGGCGGTGTCCAGGTTCAGCCCGCGCAGCGCGTTGGCGGCTTCCAAACCGAGTAAACCGCCACCGACCACCACGCCGTTGGTGGCGTTTTTGGCCGCTGCCTGAATGGCATCCAAGTCATCCAACGTACGGTAAACCAAGCAGCCTTCGCTGTCGTTGCCGGGAATGGGCGGCACAAAGGGAAAAGAGCCGGTGGCCAGCACGAGCTTGTCATAGGCGTAGTGGCCCTGTTCGGTCACCACCAGCTGCTGTTCGCGGTCAATCGCGGTGACCGCTTCGCCGCTGCGTAGTTGAATGCCGTGGGTGCGGTAGTAATCGGCGTCGCACAGCGCAAGCGACTCCGCATCGCGGCCGCTAAAGTACTCGGATAAGTGCACGCGGTCGTAGGCGCGGTGGCGCTCTTCGCCAAATATCGTTACCTCAAACCCCGCCAGCGCGCCGCTTTCCACGAGCTGCTCGGCAAAATGGTGACCGACCATGCCGTTGCCTACAATGATCAGCTTTTGCTTGTTGGAAGACGTGGTTGGAGTAGACATTGTGTGATTCACCATAGCTAAGCCGCCTCACGGGTGAGAGATAAAGGGGATGACAGGGTGTCGAGAGGGTTGTCGAGATGGTTATCGAGCGCTGTTTGGGCATCGGTTGCGCCAAACAGCAACAGGTGGCGGCACGCGGTGAGATCGGTTGCGGCCAGCGCCTGCTCGAAATACCAGGGGCCGTGGCGGGTATCGCCATACAGCACCGCGCCGATAAGGCGGCCTTGATGGAGCAGCAGGCGGCAGTAGTCGCCGGTTTCCGGGTCTTGGTAACGAAGCTCTTCGTGCTTAGCGGCGGCCTCGGTGGGACCAAAGGCAAACAGGCTGACACCGCTGACCTTGAGTTTGGTGGCCGTGGGGGCTTCTTGATACGCCGCTGGCGTTTCACCACACAGCACGGCAGCCAGCACCTCCACCTGCCGCCAAATGGGTTCCACCAGCCCGTAAGTGTGCTGCTCGAACTGGCAGCATTCGCCCAGCGCATAAATGTGGTCGTCTGAGGTGGTGAGGTGCCCATCCACCACAATGGCGCGGTCGAACATAAGCCCGCTTTGCTGGCCTAGCTCCGCATTGGGGGTAATACCCGCCGCGACAATCACGCTGTCGGCAGCTAGCTTCCGGCCATCGCTTAGTGTGACCGACTGCACCTGCCCGTGGCCGTTACCCTCCAAGGCAGCAAGCGATGCGCCGGTTTCAATGATGATGCCACGCTCGCGCAGCGTGGCTTCCAGCAATTGGGCGGCGGTGGTGTCTAGCTGGCGGTTCATCAACCGCTCGCTGCGCTGTAAAACGCTGACGGTGAGCGCGCTACCGCCGCGTTTGCGCAGCCCTTCAGCGGCTTCCAATCCAAGTAAGCCGCCGCCAATCACCACGGCGTTGCCGCCTTGCTGAGCAATAGCTTCTAAGGCGTCGGCATCGCGCAGGTCACGAAACGTATGAACACCGTCAAGCGTGATGCCAGGCACCGCTGGCAGCGTGGGGCGCGAGCCAGTGGCCATCACTAATCGGTCATAGCTTAAGATGTCGCCGCGATGCGTGAGGAGCAGGCGGCGTTCGCGGTCGATGGAGGTCACGCGGTCGCCAAGCGTCAGTGTGATGTTGTTATCGGCGTACCAGGAGGCGTCTTGCAGAGTGAGCGCCTCGGGCGCCAGTTCGCCCGCCAGTAAAGGAGAGAGCAAAATGCGGTTATAGGCAGGTACCGGCTCCTCACCCACCACTGTGATACGGCGGGGGCGCTGCGGATGGTTAACCAGCGCTTCAAGTAGTCGGTGGCAAGCCATGCCGTTACCGATAATGACGAGGTGTTCGTTCGGTGAGCACCGGGAAGCGGTTTCCATAGGTAGCTCCTGTGGTTGAAGCATAATGTTCAGCAAATAAAAAAACGCCCCTGACACAGCCCTTTCAAGAAGGGAGTATCAGGGGCGTCGTTGCCCGTTAGCGTCGTTGATAACGCGCAGCAACCGCCGTTGGCTGCCGAGCTGTCTTATCTTATGGTGAGCAAAAAGCCCGCCAGCTTTTGCCGTCGGTGGATTTAATTCAGCCTAATCAGGGTATTAAGCGTTTTTGAGGAGGCGGCAGGCCGCTCATGGTTAGCTAGGTTTGCCCCACTTTGGTGCTTAAGCGGCGGTTAATGCACTCTCTTCAGCCGCTTATTCGACAAAGAGCATTCCTTTGGCGAGTAGTAGAAATGCAGGCTGCGTTTATAAATTATTGTTTATTAATTATTTTAATGGTTTTAGCGCAGCGTGGGCGCAGGGTTTGCAGTTATTCCAGTAACAAGCAACAACGGCTCAGTGCAGGGTCTTTGCCCATAACGATCACAACGACTAATTGCGTCGAACAATACCAACTGCAGCAAATCACTGATGAGTACGGCACCCGGTAAGCGGTGCCCCTGAGACAACGGCGTCCAGGCAGGCTTCTTTCGAGGCTGGCTTGGGCGCTTTTTGCTTTTTAACGCCGGAGGAAACTGCCATGCCACAGGCCAATCGGCTCGCCCGAACCACCTGCCCCTACTGCGGCGTCGGCTGCGGCGTTACCGCCACACTGGAGAACGGGCAGCTCATCGCCGTCGAAGGAGACCGCGAGCACCCAGCCAACTATGGCCGCCTGTGCGTGAAAGGCACCGCGCTGCACGAAACGCTAGGAGAGCAGGGGCGCTTGCTGAAGCCGCGCGTGGACGGCCAGGAGGTCTCTTGGGAGCAGGCGCTCACCACCACCGCCGAACGCTTGCAAGCGCAGCGCAGCGCCCATGGCCCGCAGTCGGTGGCGGCGTATCTGTCTGGGCAACTCTTAACCGAAGATTATTACGTTGCCAACAAGCTGTTTAAAGGCTTCTTGGGCACTCCGCACCTGGATACCAACTCGCGGCTCTGCATGGCATCTGCCGTGGCGGGCTACAAGCGCGCCTTTGGAGCCGATGCGGTGCCTTGCAGCTATGAAGACCTAGAAGAGGCAGAGCTGGTGGTGCTGGTAGGGTCTAACCTTGCCTGGAATCACCCGGTGCTCTATCAGCGCTTGAAGGTTGCCAAAGAGCGCAACCCGCTGATGCGGGTCGTGGTGATTGACCCCCGAGTGACTGACAGCTGTGAGATCGCTGATCTCTACCTAGGCATTCGTCCAGGCAGCGATGCTTACCTGTTTAACGGGCTGTTGGCGTGGATGGACGCCCACAATCGTTTGGATAGCGTGTACCTAGAACGCCACACCGAAGGGCTGGAAGATGCGCTGAATGCCGCTCGGCAGAATTCAGGACAGAGTGTAGGAGAGAGTGCAGGCAGCGTGGAAGCCGCTGCTCGCGAGTGTGATGTGGACCCGGAACGCCTGGAAACCTTCTACTACTGGTTTTCCAGCCAGCTGCACGTGGTCACACTCTACTCACAGGGGGTGAATCAATCCTCCAGCGGTACCGATAAGTGCAACGCGATTATCAACTGCCACCTAGCGGGCGGGAAAATCGGCCTGCCGGGGGCGGGGCCGTTTTCGATCACCGGCCAGCCCAACGCCATGGGCGGGCGAGAAGTGGGCGGGCTAGCCAATCAGCTAGCGGCGCATATGGATTACCACACGCCTGGCGCTCGCGAGTTAGTCAGCCGCTTTTGGGCTACTGAGCATTTAGCCCCGGCACTGCCTGACGCCCCGGGTTACAAAGCGGTAGAGCTCTTTGATGCCATCGAGCGTGGCGAGATTACCGCCCTGTGGGTGATGGCGACCAATCCGGCGGTGAGCATGCCGGATGGGGAGAAAGTGCGCAGCGCGCTGGCAAAATGCCCGCTGGTGATCGTTTCGGAGTGCGTCGCCAATACTGACCTGCTGCCCTTTGCGGATATCGTGCTGCCCGCGTCGGGTTGGTCGGAGAAGGATGGCACGGTGACCAACTCAGAGCGGCGAATTTCCCGCCAGCGGGGGATGCTGCCTCCTCCTGGCGAAGCGAAGCACGACTGGTGGATACTCTGCGAAGTGGCTAAGCGGTTAGGTTTTAGTGAGGCGTTCAGCTATACCCACCCGTGGGAGATTTTCGATGAGCACGCACGCCTCTCTAGCTATGAGAATAGCGGCGAGACCCAGCGGCTGTTCGATATCTCAGGGCTGGTAGGCCTGGGCCAAGCGGCTTATGATGCGCTCGCACCGATCCAGTGGCCCGTGACTCAGCAGGCTCCTCGCGGCACGGCAAGGCTGTTTGAAGATGGCCGGTTTGCTACGGCGAATGGCCGAGCCAAACTGCTGCCGATTACGCCGCGACCACCGGCGCAGCCGCTGAGCGACGACTACCCGCTGCGCTTGAATACCGGTCGCGTGCGGGATCAGTGGCACACCATGACGCGTACCGCCCGTTCGCCGCGTTTGATGAACCACCGCGCCGAACCGTTCATCGAGCTGCACCCAGACGATGCTGCTCAGGCAGGCTTAACAGATCAAAGCTTGGCGACATTGACCGCTGCCGCCGGGGAGTACCGTGGGCGGGTGCGGGTTTCCAACGCCCAGCGCCGAGGCGAAGTCTTCGTGCCGATGCACTGGACCGACTGCTTTACCAAGCAGGGTCGCAGCGGTGCACTGATTAAAGGCTATACTGACCCGCTCTCCGGGCAGCCGGAAGCCAAGCAGGGGGCGGTGGCGGTGAGTAAACTCTCCATTGCTTGGCAGGCGACGCTGCTGCTAGCCAACGAGTTGGGTACGCAACCATCGCCCTGGTGTCGCAGCGACTACTGGGCGCGCATTCCGATGGCAAGCTGCACCCGTTGGCAGCTAGCGGATAGCCAGCCAGTTAAGGATTGGCTGGTGCAGGTGGAAGCGTGGTGCGGCATGCCTGTCTCTTTGTGGTGTGACGACCCGGCAACGGGTAGGCTGCGCGCAGCAGGAGTAGTGAACGGGCGGCTGCGCTGGTGGTTGATGGTGGGGCCACCCGACGAGCTGCCCGGGGTTGCCTGGCTTGAAGCGCGCTTCAATGACGCTACCCTGGAGACACAGCACCGTAGACGCCTGCTGGCCGGGTGCGATGATGGTGCTGTCGATACCGGCCCGGTGGTGTGCAGCTGCCACCAGGTTGGCCAAGCCAGCATTGTGAAAGCGATTCATGCGGGCGATACCAGCGTTGAAGCGTTAGGCGCACGACTGGCCTGCGGCACCCAGTGCGGCAGCTGCCTACCCGAACTAAAAGCGATACTTGAAGAGGAGCGGCCCCATGCGCGCGCTAAGCAAACAGCTAACACAGAAGTGGCCTGACGCGCTGTGGCGCTTGGGTCAGCGGGCGTGGGCGCCTTTTAGTCGCGACACCGCCGCTCGTTTACACCTGCCGTTAAGCGGTGAGTGCCAGCCGGGAACCGTCTATTTAGTCGGCGCAGGCAGCGGCGATGTCGAGCTGCTGACGTTAAAAGCCGCGCGGTTGCTAATGCAGGCAGACGCAGTAGTGTATGACCGCCTTGTCGGGGACGAGGTGTTAGGGCTCATTCCTCCGGGTGCCGAGCGCTACTATGTCGGCAAAGCCAGCGGCCACCACAGCATGCCTCAGGCAGAAATTGGTGCGCTGATCGTCTCCCTGGCCCAGTCAGGCAAATCGGTAGTGCGCTTGAAGGGCGGCGACCCTGGCGTGTTTGGGCGCATGGGCGAAGAGTTAGCGGCTCTGGCAGAGGCCGAGCTGCCCGCAGAGATTGTGCCGGGTATTACCGCCGCCTCCGCCGCAGCGGCGGGGATGGGAATTCCGCTTACTGATCGCGGCCACGCCCAGCAGGTGCGTTTTATTACGGCTCAGCTATGCCGGGAAGGCGGTATGCCGGACTGGGCATCGCTGGCGCGTCAAGACGAGACCCTGGTGTTCTACATGGGGCTCTCCAAAGTGGCCGCCATTTGCCATGGCCTGCGCCAAGCGGGCCTGCCCGATACGTGGCCTATCATGCTGGTGGCCAACGCCAGCCAGCCCGAGCAGCAGTCCCTGGTGGGCACGCTAGCCGATATGCCCGAACGCTTGCCGCTCAGCCGCTGCCATCGCCCTGCCTCATTATGGTGGGGAGTGTGGTGAGCATGGTGGCCCACAGCCCCGCCGCTCGACTCTCTCAAACGCAGTGCTGGCAGCAGCATTGATAGCCGAGTCGTGTTCTTTTACTAAGCGTTTTAAACGCTGGGGTTGAAGTCTTCAAAGGCTCTCCCCATATTCGTTAACACGCTATCAAACGAGGCGGTGGAGAGGAGAGTCAGGAGTGCATGACGATGTCTCTAGGTGCGATGTTGGCCAGCAGCAGTACGGTCGGCCATTCGGTATCTCATGGGGCTTATTGAAAACTACCGTGCTGGCAGGAACCGATGGCGACGCGAATGTTCATAGGAGCGGAGGCTTCCACTGCCCGGTTAAGCGTCTCTTAATAAACCAGGAGTATTCTATGAAAAAGCACAAGGTTGGCGAAAACGCGCTCAAAGCGCAGTTACGTACCCCTATGTTCAAAATGCAGCAGCAAACGCCGAAGAAAGGGAAGGGCAGCTACTCTCGTAAAGGGCGTCATGCTCAAAGAGGGCATCGCCAAGCCGCTTGAACCAGCGTTTTGGCGATGCCTTCCCCAGGCATCGCTGCAGGCAATTTGCCAGTCTGCAGACTCTCATCAGCTTTTGGCCGACCGCTAGGTCGGCTTTTTTATGTCAATTGGCCGCTTGCTCCACAGTAGAGATACTGCACACTTCCATACGGTAGCCTGATTGGTACACGCTGCGTAGGCGCAGCACGTGCCGACCGTCCAGCTCTAACTTGCGTCGCAAACGGCTGACTGAGTATCCGTACGCGTCGACACATCGCCTTTGATCCCCCCACACCAGCTCCAATAAGTGAGCGCGGCTTAACAACTCACCCACTTTAGCCAGTATTTTTATCCTTATTAAGAAATGAAGAGCCCTCCATAAACCAAGGCGCCGATAACAACAAAGGCGGGATGGGTGTTAAAGCGCACAAGCGCAATCGTGGCCACGATACCGATAATCAGCGTGTGGAGGAGGCCGCTTGCCGCCATACTTTCTGTGAAAAAACTGAGGGTAAGCCATGCCATCATCATGGCAATCACTGGTCGTACCCATTGGCTCATGCGTTTAACGCGCGGGGAGTCGCGGTGGCGATATAAAAGCCCCAAAGCGCCAAGCATCAGCAGGAGTGAGGGAATGACCGTCGCGGCAACAGCCACAAATGCCCCGCCAATACCGGCAACTTCATAGCCCACATAGCCCGCCATTTTGGTGGCAATCGGGCTGGGGAGTGCGTTGCCGAGCGCCAGCGTTTCAGCAAAACCCTGCGAGGTCATCCAGCCGTAGCGGCCTACCACTTCTGCTTCAATGAGCGGAATAATGGCGGGGCCACCGCCATAACCAATAATGTTAGGAATAAAAAACGCTAAAAAGAGATCCCAATAAATCATGCGGCACCCTCCGCGCGTTTTTTACGGGATGGACGTAGGAGGGCCGCCAGCAGAATAGCCCCAATCACCCAGCCGGGATGTACGCCTAGCCAATAAATCACCGCGCCTGCGATGACCGCCATAGCGATGCTGATTAGCCAGCCAAGGGCGGCTTTGGATTTATCGAAGAAGTCCCAGGTGAGCTGAGCCATCATGACCATGACTACCGGAATGACCGCTTGTCCCATACCGCGAATCCAGCCAACGTCGCGGTAGCGGCTAAAAATTCCTAACATCACAATCATGGCCACGATCATCGGTAGGATAACGGCAATGACGGCCGCCGCGCAGCCGCTGATGCCCGCTACCCGGTAGCCAATATAGCCGGGCATTTTGGTGGCGATGGGGCCGGGTAGGGTATTGCCGATGGCGAGCACGTCGGCAAACTCTTCATCCGTTAGCCACTGGTGGCGTGTCACGACCTCCGCGCGGACCAGCGGTATCATGGCAGGGCCGCCGCCAAAGCCGAAAATGCCGACGCGGAAAAACGCCCAAAAAAAGTGCTGTTTGCTTCATACGCTCATTGCCCGCAGCGGTAGCATCACAGTAAAAAGCATCGAGATTGCCTATTTATCGTTTGTAGGTTAAAAAATCGATTATTCTGTCTAAAATAGAATATAGGTGAGCCAGACAAGAGGCGTCAACACCTAGTCATGGAATCTCCGTCAACTGATGCCTTGCGAAAGTACGCAAAAGGACTCCGGTATGAACAAGCCAATGCAGCTTTCCTCCACGAAAGCATCTAGCTCTATCTATGATTTACTGCGCCGCGATTTGGTGGGGGGGCGCTTTAAAGCGGGTGAGAAACTCGCCATTAATACGCTCAAGGAGCAGTACCAGGTAGGGTTGAGTCCGCTGCGTGAAGCGCTTAATAAACTGGCGGCTTACGGCCTGCTGATCCAAGAGAATCAGCGTGGGTTCAGAGTGCCTAAGCTCTCACGTGAAGAATTAGACGATATTGCGCGACTGCGCACCGAGCTTGAAGGTATGGCGCTGGAGCGAGCTATTGCTCATGGCGATGCGGTATGGGAAGCAGACCTTTTGGCGGCGGCACATCGCCTAAAGCGTGCAGACATTACACTAGATAAAGGCGAAGAGTGGGAACGCCTGCATACGCAGTTTCACCGTACCCTGGTGGCACCCTGTGGTTCAGTATGGCTGTTGCGCTTTATTGAACAATTGCACGACCAGTTCGACCGCTACCGTCGTTTAGGGCCGAAAATGCCGACAATCCGACAGGAACTGGATGAACAACACCATGAGCTGGTGGAACTAGCGCTTCAGCGCGACGCGACAGCCGCAAGAGCACTAATGGACGACCATATTCACAAATCTTATGAGGTTGCCTTGGCGCGTTATCAACAGCATGCCTAGCGTATTTGCGAGGGCTTATCTGTACACTGGCGTCCAATACGTGGCGATGCCACGCCTTTTAAAGATCCATAAGGTGCAGGTGGAACGGGTATGACGCAAGCAGCAGATCAGCAGGTAGTCTCACAAACGTTAGCGTGGGTAAGCGGTTTTATTGTGGAGCACAATATTTGCCCGTTTGCTAAGCGGGAGCTAGAGAACAGCTCGATTCGTGTTGAAGTCGTGCGCTCGAAAAAGGTGGATGTGGCCCTTGAGGAGCTAGTGGCCGAGATTGAGTGGCTCAATGAGCACCCAGAGACAGAAACTACGCTATTGGTATTTCCCACGCTATTTAAAAGCTTCGATCACTACCTTGATTATGTAGAGCTTGCCGAAAACCTGCTGTTTGAGCTCGGCTACGAAGGCGTTTACCAACTGGCGACGTTTCATCCTGACTACTGCTTTGCAGATGCGGACCCGCTGGATGCGGCGAATTATTCCAATCGTTCTCCCTATGCCATGGTTCATCTGCTCCGCGAAGCCAGCGTTGAGAGAGCCATCGCCTTTTACGGCGACACGGCCGCTATCCCTGAACGAAATATCGCTTACTTAACAGCGTTAGGCAGCAAAACCGCTGAGGCGCAGCTGCAGCGATGCTACAACCTGCCTTAATTTGCATAGGGTGCCTAAATTAATTTTTATGTTTGCAGACCATTTTTAATGCAGCGTTGGAAGACCAGCAGACTAGCAACCTGCTGGCAGTAAGAAGAAAACCCTCTTAATAGCCTTATAACGACTTATGCATAACGTAAGTATCCACATAACCAAGCGATGAGTGGCAATAAGCGTTGGGCACCGTGCCAACAATGCTAAACCCCAGACGTTGCCATAAGGCCACGGCGACTTGGTTGCTGGCCACTACGGCGTTGAACTGCATGGCTATAAAACCATGTTGGCGCGCAGCTTGCTGTGAGTGTTCGCACATGGCTCGCGCAACCCCTTTACCTCGCGCGTGCGGCGTTACCATATAGCCGCAGTTACACACGTGGCTACCAGGGCCAGCGGCATTCGCTTTTAAGTAGTAACTACCTAGCAACTGCCCCTGTTCGTCTTTCACTGCAATACTGAGCAGTGGTGTTTTGCACCACAGTGAAAAAGCGTCGTCATAAGTGATGTTAGGATCTATCGCGTAGGTTTCTTCGGCAGCTACAATGGCCTGGAACGTAGGCCAAAATAGGGCGAACTCATCCGCAGTCATTGGTGAAAATTGAAGGGTTTGCATGGGGCTTTTCTCGTTCATTAAGGCATAAGCTACGTTAGCATATTCTGATACGGCTCAGCGCAGTTGCATCGTTCCCCACCGAGTGGGCCATAAATTACAACGAGAGGGCTTGGCAATGACCATAGAGAGCGCACTGACCTACTTTTTAGCTATCTTTGTGTTTGCCGTGACGCCTGGCCCAGGAATTTTTGCGTTACTAGCTAAGGGGATGTCGGCAGGTACGCGTCCGTGTATCCCGCGGGCGCTGGGTATGACGGTGAGCGGTGTGATCTATCGATCTCACCGTGCTAAACCGGAGCGATATGTTTCTGGTGGTGGGCTTAACGCTGGTTGGGTTGATGATGGGCTTAATACTGGTAGCATCGTTTACTTCCTCTGCGCGGCGCTTTTTTCAATCGGCGCGCGCTCAGAAAGGCACCAACCGTACCGCAGGCTCGCTGATGGTAGCGGCAGGTGCTTTTCTCGTTGCGAAAGGGTGAGTAGAGCGGCTTAACGTGCGGCTTGGGCAACAATCTCATAGCTACGCAGCCGATCAGCGTGGCTATAAAAGTCGCTATTAATCATAAGTTCGTTAGCGCCGGTACGTGCTTGAAACTCTTCTAATTGCGCTTTTACTGTTTCCGGGCCGCCAATAATAGCCGCCCCCAAAAACTGCTCTACTTGAGCGCGTTCCATGGGGGACCAGTCCAACGTGTCGACGGGGGGCAGTGACTGGGTCGGTTTACCACGAATCAAGTTTAAGAATTTTTGCTGAGCGGTGGTGGCCAAGTAGTGCGCCATCTCGTCGCTTTCCGCCGCCATGACAGGCAGGCCCACCATCGCATAAGGTGCCTCTAAATGCTCAGATGGCCGGAAATTATCCCGGTATAGGCGCAGTGCTTCAAAGAGATAGCCCGGCGCAAACTGCGCAGCAAAGGCGAAGGGTAGGCCGAGCTTTGCCGCGAGCTGTGCGCTGTAACCGCTGGAGCCCAGTAGCCAGATGGGGACATGGGTGCCTTGGCCTGGAACGGCTTTAACGGTTTGGCGAGGGTCCGCATCGTCTAAATAACGGCGCAGCTCTTCAAGTAGCTCTGGAAAATCATCAACTCCTGCATGGGCGTGGCGGCGCATAGCCCGCATGGTGGCACCATCTGAGCCAGGCGCGCGGCCCAGGCCAAGGTCAATTCGCCCTGGGTAGAGGGTTTCCAGCGTGCCAAACTGCTCGGCAATCACTAACGGTGGGTGGTTAGGCAGCATAATACCCCCGCTACCCACGCGAATAGTGGACGTCTGGCCTGCTACGTGGCCAATCAGTACGGCGGTGGCCGCACTGGCAATGCCAGCAATGTTGTGGTGTTCGGCTAACCAGTAGCGCTGGTAGCCCAAAGACTCTGTGTGTTGGGCTAAAGAGACGCTATCACGAAACGTTTCAGCAGCGCTGCCGCCTTGGCGGATGGGCGCTAGGTCAAGAACAGAGAGTACGGTTGAGGCAAGTTGGCTCATAAGTCACCTAATAAACATGCATGGTCGGCGGGCCAAGTTGTTAGCACGCTTCATAATGCTATGTTTATGCGGGCAGCAACGAGCAAAAACAAGGCGTCAGGCGAGCAGAGTTACTCTCGGGGCGGTGTGGGTCGCACCAGAATTTCATTAACGTCAACATGGGGTGGTTGCGACAGAGCATAGATCACCGCATTGGCGATATCGCGGTCTGCTAGCGCGTACTCGGGTGGTTCATCAAAGAAGGGAGTATCGACCATGCCGGGCTCAATCAGCGTCACCCGCATGCCGGTGCCGCGTAACTCCTCGCGCAGATTATAACCAATACCCGTTACTGCCCACTTAGTGGCGCTATACATGGAGCCTGGGATGGTGGTGCGGCCTGCGGCAGAGCCGGTTAAAAGAACATGACCCTGGCGGCGTTTTAGCTCTGGCAAGCAGGCTTGCAGCGTAAGGCCAACGCCGTAGACATTGGTGAGAATCATCTCCCGCCAAGCATCGTGATCGGCGCTGCTAAATCCACCCGGTGAGCCACCGCGACCTGCATTGGCGAATACTGCATCAATGTGGCCGAAGGTTTCAATCGCCTGTTCCACCATAGCTTGCTGCTGGCTTAAGTCGGTAACATCAACTTCGCAGGTGAGTACGTTCTCTGGACCAAGCTCTTGAGCAAGCGATGTCAGCTTATCGGCTGAACGAGCGGCAAGTACCAACTGGTAGCCTTCACGAGCCGCTGCACGAGCGGTGGCCGCACCAATGCCGCTGGAAGCGCCGGTAATTAACAGTACGCGGTCATGCATCGCTTGCTCTCCTTGCTCATTAAACTGGGTGAGCTTTCAGCATGGCTAAAACCTAATCAGGTTGCAAATCGGGCTCAGCGCTGCTGTTTTACTCTTTACGTTGCAGCATGGCAGAGAGGTCAAGAATCGACTGTGCCATATCCGCCATGCTTTTGCTTTGGTCCATTGAGGTTTTTCGCAGAAAGCGGTAGGCCTCCTCTTCACTCATGGACTGGTGCGCCATGATTAATCCTTTTGCCCGCTCAATCAGCTTGCGTTCACGGAGAGTCTTGCGGGTATTCTCCAGCTCGTCGCTTAAGCTTTGTAGGCGGCTAGATTGCGCATGAGTCAGCTCCAGGAGTGAGCGGCTAAGCGGTGAGTTGAGCGCATTGACGGTTAATTCTCCTAGCGGTTGTGAAGTGAGCGCTAATAGCTGTTCACAGGGTGCTGGCAGCTGCCGCTCCGGCGTCGCTTTGGCTTGATCTAATACTGCCTGTGCCTGAGCAATTTTTATGATGGCAAAGCGCTGTTAACTGGGTATTGAGCGTATCTTCTACCGTTTTGATCGTATCAATACGCAGGGTAGTGAGCTCATACCAGGTTTCGCCCAGCGTATTGCCGGATGCTGTTTGGTGGTGCGAGCGCTGACAGGCAATATCCCTTAGTTGGCAAATACCTGCCAGTGTCCGGGGGGAGAGTGACTGCTGCCAAGCGATCAGCGCTTCAGGAGTGGCAAATTCTGCAAAGGTGTTAAAGCAGCGCTGCTGGGTATCTACGAGTTGATTGAGTAGTGTGCGATGGGCTTGATCAAAGTGCCCCAAAGTGAAGCCGAAAGCGCCACAAGCCCGCTCTTGCCCGGCGAGCTCTTTGCCCTGCATAAGATGAAAAATAGCGACCAGGGCACGGGTAATGTCTGGGTCGACCGCTGTGTCGGCCGCTTCAAAAACAATCGCTAAGAGATTGCTAATGAGATGGTTAAACGCTTGAGTTGCTGCATCTGGCGATATGTTGAAGGTCTCAATTGCATGCCGTAATACATCTAGTTCATCCAGAGCCAGCCAGACAGAAGCAATACGCCGCAGCAATCGCGCCGTGGCTTGTGGGCGTGCTTCTTGACTGAGTGCTTCCAAGCGATGGCACATGGAGTCTTCAGCGGCTTGGCTATGCTGTAGATAGGTGATGCGTCGAGTTTTAAAACGCTTGCCTTTTGAAGCTAAGTAAATCGTCGAGGCTCCTCGCTCGCGTTGAAGCACATGAATAAACTGGCTGATATTGCTGACGATATCTGCTGTGGTTGCTAAGTGGTGAAGGTTATCAATGTCGCAGCGCAGGGCGGTTAAGAGTAGCTGTTGGGCAGAAGACATGTTGATTTCCTTATTACTCGCCGCCTAAAGGTAAAAAGCCCCCACAGCGATGCGCATGCAGGGGCGGTGTTAATTAATATTAACGCAGTGACAGCGCGCCTGCCCCTGTGTCTTTGCCTACCGCATCACGATAGGCGCTGGCTTCTTCTGCTTCGGTGGCATCACTAAAGCGAACGACCAGTACGCAGGAGGCAAGTACCAATACGGTTAAGCCGAGGTAAAAGAGGCCTTGCTGGTAGCTGAGGCTTTCGCTACGGAATAGAAACGCTGCCGATACAGCGCCCACGTTACCGCCTGCACCGACGATACCGGCCACTGCGCCCAAGGCTTTTTTATTGATAAAGGGCACCACACCAAAGGTGGCGCCTTCCGCCATCTGCACGAACAGGCTAAATACCAGCATGATGCCAATCGCCAAGCTGAGTACATGCATTTGCGAGAAGGTGACGAGAGCGATGCCTTCGCATAGTAGTGCGATAAAGAGCCAGCGGACGCGTCCTTTTAGCCCACCCTGTTTAGCGAATAGGTCGGAAAAAACGCCGCCAAGGGTACGAGCAAAAATGTTCATTAAGCCGAACAGGCCTGCGATTAAGCCGGCGGTTGCCAGGGTAAGATCGAATTTATCGAAGAAGTAGATTGCCGCGATATTGTTGATGGTCAGCTCGACCCCAAAACAGAGTCCGTACACCACAAACAGCGCCCAAACGCGGATATCCTTTGCCGCCGCTAAAAAGCTCTGGGCTGCGCCATGCTCTCCGGTGGCTGGCGGTAGTTCACCGCGGGCGCGCAGCTCGCTGAAGTTGCCGTCTGGAGCATCTTGAGTGAACAGCCAGTAAGCGATACCGGTAAAAAATAGCACTACGCCAGGCACGACCATGGCCAGACGCCAGCCGAGCGCCTCATTAACGCCTAGCATCAGCATGCCCGCAAAAATCAACGGCATAACAATTTGTGTGGTGCCGCCGCCTAGGTTGCCCCAACCTGCGCTCGTGGCATTAGCTGTGCCAACCACATTGGGCGCAAACATCATGGTGGTGTGGTACTGGGTAATCACAAACGAAGCGCCGATAGCGCCAATCGCTAGGCGGGCCAGCAAAAACGTTTCAAAACTGTTAGCCAGACCAATGCCCATAACCGGAATGGACCCGAGCATCAGTAGGCCTGTGTAGGTTTTACGTGGCCCAATACGATCACACAGCACGCCAATCAACAGGCGCACCACCACGGTGATCGCCACCGAGGCAATAATGGTATTGCCGATTTGGGTTTGGGTGAGCGATAGATCCTCGCGAACCACCGCCATCAGCGGTGCAATGCCGAACCAGCCGAAAAAGCAGATATGAAATGCGAACCAGGAGAGGTGAAACGCGCGCATTTGCGGTGTTGAGAAGTTCAACAGTCGAATGCGGTTGGCTTTATTGCGAATGTCCATGGATGGCCTCACAGAGCATAGAACGAGTTTGCCGAGACACAACGCATCAGGCGTTGCGTGGTTACGAGAACATGCCTTCGCCATTGAAGGTCAGGTTCGACGCACTCGTACCCTTGCGGGCCTGGTCCACGCCTACTACTACTGCATAGCAATAAGCAAATACTCCGCCATCTGTCTTTTTAAATATTTAAATCAGTTGCTTACTGTTTTTTCAAAGCAGTGCTAAGGGAAATAAAATCACTAGATTAATCAAGTGAGCGCACTCCTCATGAGCAGAGTGCGCCAAGTTGGGGCAGTGCTGGATGGCTGAAGGGAGTTATTCGTGCAGATATACTGCATCAATATCCAGGGTTGAGCGTTGGCCGATGGCATCAAAGTTAGCCGTGATCCAGTTGTCGGCGGCTTCTCTCCCTTGGTCAAACAGGTGGCATAAAAATGGCCATTCAGAGTTGAGTTTGCTTGAAACCGATAAGCTATCGAGTGCCTGATCGCCACTAATGCGGTGAAAAAGCGACTGCTGGTAGCAGTTTTCAATACCCTGCTCTTCAAGGGTACGTTTCAACAGCGCGATCATGCGCACTTCTTTAATCAGCGCGGCATTAAAGGTGATTTCGTTAAGGCGGTTCATAATGGCCGAAGCGGAGGTGGGTAGTTCATCACGGCGAATCGGGTTGATCTGTACCAACAGAATATCCCTTGCGCTGCACTCTTCCATTAAGGGGAAGAGGGCTGGGTTGCCCATGTAGCCGCCGTCCCAATATGCTTCGCCGTCGATTTCCACAGCCTGGAACATAAAGGGCAGACAAGCCGATGCCATGACCGCATCGACGCTCATCTCTTCTCGACGAAACACACGCTGTTTGCCGGTGCGCACGTTAGTAGCTGCCACAAAGAGCTTTAGCTGGTCGCACTGGCGTACCCGCTCAAAGTCGATGTGGGCCGCCACAATATCGCGCAATGGATTCAAATTGAGCGGGTTGAGTTGGTAGGGCGACACCAGGCGAGTCATCAAGTCCATGGCGATATAGCCGGGGGAGTGCTCCAAACTCCAATTGCCGGTTAGTACATCCATCGGCGAGCGGCGGATAGGGCTTGCCATGCCCGCGCGGCTTACCGCCTTCCAAAAATCCCTGAGAGATTGCCGGGCGGCCTGTTTACCACCGCGGGTAAGGGCATCTGCCATGACTACGCCATTCATAGCGCCTGCGCTGGTGCCACTAATGCCCTCAATCTCAATACGGTCATCTTCCAGAAGTCGATCAATAACTCCCCAGGTATAAGCACCATGGGCTCCACCGCCTTGTAGCGCGAGATCTAGCTTCTTTGCAGCTGCCATCGTCATCCTCACCGTCTGCGTTATGAGTTCCATGCTCAGCATGGCATAAATAACGCATTACGGGAGGAGTGTTATATGGGGAGCAATTTAAGGCGCATCAGCAAGCGGTGAAGGATGACTTACTGACATCGGTATCTCATAAACAGCCTGCTCCATAAGCTGATCAAGTTGCTTAGCAAGTGCTACGCTTGCTTCCTCCATTAGTGCTAGGGAGGCCAGTTGACCCGTATGATCCCCTTGTCTTGCATAGCGCAAAGCGTCCAAGCCGCTTTCATGGAAGCGGCGGTGAGGAGCCGCCAGCGAGCGATACGCCTCGGTATGTTTATAGCGCCGCCCCTCGCCCGTAAAGTACCAGCGGCCTAGCGTACAGTGCTGATGATCCACCATGTGGTCCTCGAAATAGGCGGAAAGTAGCTGGTGGTAGATCCGACTTTTCCAAACGGCGTGCTCTAGCTTGGCAGCGTGCAAACAGGCCGTCGTGGTGCTGTGGTGAATCACTTTATACATATGACGTGCTTGATCCATGAGTTGCTCTATCACCTGCTCTGCCGCTTGGGCTGCATTGGCCAGCGCCGTAGATGTTTCCCGCTGATGGGCCTGCACGCGAGCATCTTCTTTTAGCAATATGGCAACCTGCTCAATCCAGTGATCCAATTGGTGGCCTAGATGCTGCATATGGTCGGTAAGGTGCTGGATATCGCTGACGATGGCAGGTAAGCCAGAGGGCTCCTGGTGTATATGAGCCTCCTCTAGCGCCGTGGTCATGGCAAGTGCACGGGTATGCCCGGCGTTACGGGATAGCTCTACACCGATTTTGCGTAGCTCGTGCAGCGCCTGTTCGCTAGCGAGCGGGGCTGCATAGTGAACATCTGCCTGTTGGAAGCGTTGACACTGGTGTTTGATCGTCTGAGCCGTTTGTTCAGCATGATGAAGCCGCGCAAATAAGTCTGACAAAGTGGCCCGTTCACTCGCTAACTGCTCGGCATGGTGTTCGGCCCCCGTGCTTAATGAAGTCAGCATATCTGCTCCTTTGGACTGGAGCATGCTGATCGATTCAATCGGTGTCATCAGGCTAATAGCACGGCAACCATGAACGCTTTTTTCAGTCGCAAGCTGAGTACGCAGCTCGGTAACTTCATGCTCTAAACGGCGGATCGTTTGAAAGGGGTGCATAAAGGCAAACATGACCAATACCTGCAGTAGCGGAGCGTTGTGTGATCTTTTGTCACAGAGTATTGCAGAGGGTTTCCATGTCTGCCTGGAAAGAGTATCGATTCACGATCAAAATCAACCTCTTGCATATAAAAAGAGGGAGTATTTTCATGCTTCACGACTGCTTTTCTTAATTGTTACCTACCCTTTAGCGGCGAGCTAACGACAGTGCGGTAGGGCAGTTAATCACCTGAGAAGTAGCTAACCACTCCTCATCAGGGTAGTAAGCAAAGACATACTGGTTCTCTTTCAAACTATCAATCAGCGGATATGTGATGTCTTCACGCACGGCGGGGCAGCCGTGGCTACGGCCAAGGCGGCCGGTTTGCGCAATAAAGTCATCGCTAACATAGTCGGCGCCGTGAATAACAATTGCTCGCTCAAAAGCTAGATCGTTCACTTCTGGCTCCAGGCCGTCCAGGCGCAGCGAATAGCCATTACGGCCGTAGTAGCTATTCATAGTGCGGAACAGGCCAATGCTGGACTGATGGCTGTCAGGTGTATTCGAGAAAGCACTAGCCACCGCATCGCCAGAGCCCTGGCCATGTGACACCAGCTCTTCAAACAACAGGGTATGCTGGTGAAGGTCAAATACCCACATGCGTGGCTCTGAAGAGGGGAGCGAGTAATCAATTACGGCTAGGCGCTCTGCTGATGGGTCTGCACAGCTTAGTGCCTGGGCAGCAAGGCGCAGTGCCTCGGGCGTGGCCCCTGGTGCTAACTGGAGTAACTGGTGGTGAAGAGGAGAAACACCCGCGGGCGGTGCTGTTGCCACCTGGGAGAAAAAACTCGCCGCTTGAAGCGGGTAAGAAAGTAACACGATAGGTAAAGAAAACAGTACAGTGGTTATGCGTGAGCGAAAAAGCATGGGTGCAATCCTGACTAAAGTGGCGAAAAAAGGGTACACACGTAGAGTCATCACGAGTAAACGTAAACGGCTATGATAAAAAACGCGTATTGGTACGGGAACAGCTGATATGACGTTAAGCAAAAAGAGTGAAGCCACACCACAACGCTGCATAGTAACGCAAGGAGAGGCGATGAACGACAATCAGCCACTAAGACGATGGGCGATAGGGGCCGCGCTCTGTCTGACGCTAACCTACCCACTGATGGCCACCGCAAGCGAACCCGCTAGCGAAGCGTTACAGCAAGCGCTGACACAACGCATTCAGCAAAGCGGAGAAACGCTGCCGGTAGAGTCGTTTTACCAACTGAGGGATGGGCAGCCTGCTTGGCAGGCTATCAACCGTGTTGAAGCGCTGGTCAGCGCATTGAATAGCCTCGTGGATGACGGTTTAACGCCGAGTGATTATCAAGCCGCTTCGCTGTTGGATGATTTTCAGCTTAGCCAGCAGCTAGACGCCCAAGCGAAAGCAAGCTTCGATGTGCGCGCTACCCGTTCGCTGCTGTTAGCACTGGATCATTTATCGCTAGGTAAAGTGAACCCTAAAGACGTCGAACCCAACTGGGACTTGCCACGCCCTGAGCGGAGTTATGCACTTCCTCGGGTAGTGCAGGCGGTTGAAGAGGGTGATGTGCATCAGGCGCTGGCTTTCGCTCGCCCTGCATCTCCTGAGTATGCTCAGCTGCGCGAAGCGTTGACGCATTACCGCCGTTTGGCAGAGCAGGGCAGCGTGCCTTACTTACCGGGGCGTGAGGAGTCGCTGCGCCCCGGCGATATTGATGACGACGTTCAAACGCTACGCCAGCGCCTGACGCTATGGGGCGAGCCCCACCTGCTGGCAGCAGATAGTAGCGCTTACCCCATGGTCGACGTGCAGGCGTCAGGAGCTGACCCTCGCAGCTTCGACCGAGAGTTAGCGCAAGCGGTCATGCGTTTTCAGCGACGCCACCAGTTGCAAGAAGATGGCGTAGTGGGAGAGCGCACACGACTGGCACTGAACATGCCCGTCTCCGCACGAGTGAACCAATTGCGCATCAACCTGGAGCGCGCCCGCTGGATTCGCCCTTCGCTGGAGCGGATGCCCAACGTGTGGGTCGATATTGCAGGCTATCGCTTGCATTATACGCGCCCCAATGGCCAGCATTGGGATACCCGAGTGGTGGTGGGCTCGCCCAGTCGTGAAACGCCGATCATCCACTCCTCGATCAGCCACTTGACCGTCAACCCAAGCTGGACGATCCCACCGACCATCATGCGGGAAGATGTGCTACCACGGATCCGCCGGGATGAGCAGTATCTGGCGCGGCAGAACATTCAGGTAGTGAGCCTATCTGGAGAAACGCTGGATGCGAGCACGATCGATTGGCAGCGTCCTGGAGGCGTGATGCTTCGCCAAGTGGCAGGGAGCAGCAATCCTCTGGGACGTGTCGTGGTGCGTTTTCCCAATAACGACATGATTTACTTGCACGATACCCCGGCAAGAGGGCTCTTTCAGCGTGAGCACAGGGCGCTGAGCTCTGGCTGTGTGCGGGTTGAGGGGGTAACGGAATTTGCCCAGCTCCTACTGCATGACAGCGGCAGCCGCTATCAACTCACTACGCTGATCGCGAATGGCCGCAGCGATCAAAACGTGAACTTGCCTAACCGTATTCCGGTAGCGCTGCACTATCTGACTGCTTGGCCCAACGGGCAAGGCGATGTAGTGTTTAGAGAGGATATCTATCACCGTGATGCGGCGTTGCTCGCAGCGCTCAAAGCAGTGTAAGTCACTCGTCATGCATCACTACGGGTAGTATCAAAAAAGCCGCCCCCCGTCGTGTGGAGCGGCTTTTTCGTATCGCCGTGGAGAGTACTTATTGGAGGCTTTCGTCGCTGTCGTTATCGCGCTCATAGTTAGCCACGCTAATGGTGCCGGTTTCGCCACTCTCCAGCGCGGCCAACATCGGCTCGGCTTGGCGTTGGAACGCGATCAGCGTGTCGCCGCTTAGGCTAGTGTTCTCGGGCAGTTCGACCGTCATCGCGTTCACCGGCGTGTTATTGACGATGACTTCATAATGCAGGTGGGGGCCTGTGCTGCGGCCGGTATTACCGGACAGCGCAATACGATCGCCCATCGTGACGCGCTCGCCCTGGCTGACCAATGGTTGCGACAAATGCAAATAGCGGGTGCGGTAGCCGTTGTCATGGCGCACAACGATGTAACGACCGGCAGCGTGGTGGTTGCCGACACGCTCGACACGGCCATTGGCTGGCGCGGTGATAGGGGTACCAATGGGCATCGCAAAGTCGGTGCCGTTGTGCGGGCTCACTCGACCGGTGACCGGGTGTAGGCGGCGTGGGTTGAAGTTGGAGCTAAGACGATAATTACCTTCGAAAGGATGACGCGCAAAGGCTGGATCGAGGCTGCTGCCTTCGGGCGTGTAAAAATTATCGTCGGTGGTATTGCGCACGACGGTCAGGTCCATACGCTCGCCGTCATACTTAACGGCCAGTACACGCGAATCAAGTGTCTCGCCATCGATCATGTCAGATTCGACCAAGACCTGAAACTGATCCCCCCGGCGGCTGTCACGACGGAAGTCCAGCTTTTTTTGCAAGATGCGCGTAAGCTCCGTGACGGAGCTGCTGCTCAAGCCGGTGGCTTGGGCTGAGCGAGCAAAGCTGCCCGTTACGCTACCGGCATAAAGGCGCTGTACGGGCTCACCCTGACGTTCGATAGCCGTAATGGCGTATTGGTCACTATCCCGCTCTAGTAGAACGCCTTCGCGCGTGTTCTTCATCATGCGCAGTGCCAATAACCGGCCCGTTTCGTCCACCTGGTAGTCGAAGCTGTGACCTGCACGCCAATGCGTCAACATACGAGGATCGGGTAGGTCGTCCAGCAGGGCGAGCACTTCGCTGTACCCCAAGCCCAGCTCGTTTTGCGCTAACACGGCAAACGTCTCGCCAGGCTCGACGATATGAGTTTCCCACTCAGGAACGAACGGCTCTTCGGCTGCCAGCTCCAGTTCCAGGAACGAGACATCGTCCTCGTAGAGTTCGACCCCATAATCCTCGTAAGAAGTGGCATCAGCGATTTCGACGGAGTCGTCGACATTGAGCATGCCGCTTGTAATCGTGCCTAACACGATGGCCATATGAAGGGCACCGTCATCCAGTGCCCCCTCGTGCAGCGCTACCTGAGATTGGGCATCGCGTGGCTCAGCTTCACTCGCCATAGAGGCTTCTGCGCTGGTAATCACGTCGAGATCAACGATCTCGGTGGCTGCTAATTCACTTAAGGGGATATGTTCCCGGGTAGCGTCGAGCGCGCGCGAGGCACGGTCAATCGCTTCTGCAACGGGCGCTCGCTCTTGACGAAGCGAGGGGACGCCAGGCGCAGAGTCGCTAGGAAGCGGAACTAACACGCTTTCCAGCGGAGTTTGGGGTTGATTCAGGTCATCATAGGTCGTGATAAGTTTTTGTGCGCCCAGCACAGTGACCATGGTGGCCACGGGTAACAGTAATAATTTATGCGTGCGGGGCAGCGAATGAAGGATTCGCAACATGGGTAAATGGGCCGCCAAGTTCGTGAAATAAAAGTAACATGATAGTAAGCAAACTCGGGAACCATACCCCATGGAGGCAGGAGTGAATAGACTGTACATCTATACACAAAACATACTTTCGCTAAAAAGCGGAATTATTCAACTTGGGTGAGGATTTATGAACGCCGTTTGCTAACAAAAGTAACGTTGAACGTGCATGCTGGTGTGCGAAGGCCCTCATTATTTTGCTCTTAACCATGGATGTAAGTTAGGCATTGCGAAAGCTGTTATACAGCTTGTGTCTAATTTAAAAGGCTTTTATCTCTTTTTGCGACTTTAATGAGCAGCCAAACAGGGTCTGAGTGAGAGGATCTACACCACGTTAGCAGCCTATACGATGATCATTACTCAAATAATTGAGGCAGCGTTAAAGATAACGAACAGGTTTTTGTAATTTTTTGTATTTTTGGCGAGTGAGCTTTTGTCTTAGCGCGCTGCCGTTTACGCAGTGTTTGTCAGAGAACGAGTACTCGACGCTATTTCCTGGCATTCTAGTGGTATTTTTTCGAAGATGAAGTGGGTTGTTTCGCTGTATGGCGTCGAGGAAATCGAAATGTCTCGGGTAACACTAGCGCAGTGGCAGATGCTGGCCGCCGTGGTGGATCACGGTGGATTCGCACGGGCGGCAGAGGCTATCCACAAAAGTCCCTCCACGCTTAATCATGCGGTCCATAAATTAGAAGAGCAGTTGGGTATTCAGGTGCTTGAGCCGGTAGGTCGACAGGTGCGCCTAACAGAAGCAGGCGAGCTGCTGCTTCGCCGTGCGCGCCAATTGATCGAGAATGCGGCGTCATTGGAAGATGTAGCGTCGCGGCTTGCGGCGGGTTTAGAGGCTGAAGTGGTGGTGGCCATCGACCAAATTTTTCCTGCGGCTGCTCAGGCAAAAGCGTTGGAGCGCTTCTCTGACACCTACCCGCAGGTCAGAGTGCAGCTTCACGAGAGCGTGCTCAATGGCGGTACTGAAATGCTCTACGACGGCCGGGCGGACTTGGTGATTTCTGGCATCGAAGCGCAGGGATTTCTGGGGGAGCCGCTAGTGAATGTGCGTTTTGTGGCCGTCGCGCATCCAGGCCATGCGCTGCATCAGTTGGGGCGCTCGCTGGATTTGCGCGACTTGGCGCAGCATCGACAGTTAGTGGTGCGCGACTCGGCGCTACGACAGTCTACCAACGCTGGCTGGTTAAAAGCCGAGCAGCGCTGGACGGTCGGGCATGTGAGTACGTCATTAGATATGCTGCGTCGCGGGCTAGGGTTTGCCTGGATACCGGAAACGCGTATTGCCGATGAGCTGGCCAGCGGTCAGTTGAAGCCGCTGCCGCTAAGCGCCGGGGGTATACGCGAAGTCCCCGTTCAATTGATCTTCCGTGACCGTGACCGCGCAGGCCCTGCGGCCCATGCCATGGCGGCAGCGTTAAAGCGGGCAGTAAAAGAAGTCTGCGAGCAACGTTCGATTCCCTCGAATGAACAGCCGTAAAACATGCGCTTGAGCCTGAATCAGTCGGGGGTATGCTGAACGTCAATCACAGTATAAAACGTTCAACGTAGGAGACGCCTGATGGGACTGCTTGTAAACGGTGAGTGGGTAGACCAGTGGTATGACACCAAAAAGCATGGCGGTGAGTTTGTACGTGAGTCCGCGCAACTGCGCGATTGGGTGGGCAGTAGTGAAGAGTCGCAAGGCGACAGTTATCCGGCCCAAGCGGATCGCTACCACCTTTATGTATCGCTCGCCTGCCCCTGGGCGCACCGTGCGCTGATCATGCGCAAACTGAAAGGTCTGGAACCGTTGATAGGTACTTCTCACGTTAGCCCACTGATGCTGGGCAACGGTTGGACATACCATCAAGACGAAGGCGCCAGCGGCGATCCGATCAATCACGCTGAGTTTCACCACCAGCTCTATACCATGACCAACCCGACCTACACTGGGCGGGTCACGGTGCCGGTATTGTGGGATAAACAGCGCAGCGCGATTATCAATAACGAATCCGCTGATTTGCTGCGTATCTTCAACCGAGCCTTCGATGAGCTGACAGGCAATAATCTGGATTTCTACCCAGAAGATCTGCGCAGCGTCATCGACGAAGTAAATGATGACGTATACGACCATATCAATAATGGCGTTTACAAATCCGGGTTCGCCACCGAGCAGCAGGTGTATGAGAAGCACGTGACCGCACTCTTTGATGCGTTAGAGCGCATTGAGAAGCGACTGGCAGAGCATCGCTACCTCGCGGGGGAGTGGCTCACCGAAGCGGATATTCGCCTCTTCACAACGCTAATTCGCTTTGACGCGGTCTACTTTGGCCACTTCAAATGCAATTTCAAACGCATTGAAGATTACCCGAACCTTTCCAACTACGTGCGTGAGCTTTACCAGTGGCCGGGTGTGGCGGAGACCGTCAATATGGATCATATCAAGCGACACTACTATTACAGCCACGACACGATTAACCCCACGCGTATTGTACCAGCAGGCCCGCTACTGGACTTTATGCGCCCGCACGACCGGGAGCGTTTGCCGGGACAGGGGATACGTCGCCGCTAAATGCTGTACGCTATGTACGAAAAAGGGCCATCCGCTTGGGTGGCCCTTTCCTATATTGCTGTGTATCAGCAAACAAACGTGTTACTCGTTGGCATCTATTGCTTCACGAGTAGACTGCCAAGCGCTCTGTGCACCTTCTTTAGTGGTTTGCCAAGCATCGCGTGCGTTCGCTTTGGTTTGTTCCCACCAGTCGCGATCATACGTTGGGAATGACTCCACTTCTTCAGATGTAGCTTCCAACATGATGCGATGCTCAGTGTCGCCATCGTTTTCAGTATGTGTTTCAAGCGTAAATTGGTCAGTGTTCACTACAATTTCGCGTCCGCCTAAGCCAAGTACAGCACCACTCTCGATTACGAGGGCTGAAATACGCATCTCTTCGTCAAACAAAATGTCATCGACTTCGCCAATCTCTTCGCCTGACCCATTGGCAAAGAACACTTCTGCATCAAGGATATCATCGGCAGAGTACATACCCTGCGGCTCTGTTTGCGCCTGAACATTAAAGGCCATACCGCCAAGCAGTGCCGTTGTAATTGCAGTCGTGAGGATTGATTTACGCATAGCTTCTCTCCATGTGGCTATAAAAGTAGCGTTTTAACGCTAACAATAATCTGATCCCAGTTCATGTGCATCACGCCTTGAAGTTCTTGAACAACGTGAGGCACCTCTCAGGTTAGACCAATAGTGAACAAGTGCAAGTTTCAGGATGATATTGGTTAAAGTAAAAAAGCTGGTCAGCTCACCAGTGGGGTGGTAGGATGCGCGCTCCTCGCATGTGTTGACCCCTCCATCACGACGGCAAGCGTTGATTCAGTGGCCTTGTGGCATTGAGCAGAACGTTTGCAGGAACATCCCCTCGACTGGATGTTCATTGCTGTGAAGATGGCGCGCCTCCAGCATTTCACCAAACGGGTGAAATCGGCGCAGAAGGTCGCCACAGCGGTTGGCCCGCAAATGCGGTGTTGCCAACCGAATGCCAGGTGCGACCGGCGTCTCCGACTCCACTGATGACGATATCCGCGATGCGGAGCCTTGTTCTTTTGCAGCGTACTGTTACGCGCTGCATGAAAACAGAGTCAGAGACGCTTACGATGTTTTTTGCCGGTTCTTCCGGCCTACCAAGGTGTGATTAATGACCTCGACTTCTGTCGCCTCGCCGAGCTTCGGCGATCTGGCTCTATTGCCTGCCGTTCTGTCTGCTGTTGAAGCACAGGGCTATGAAACTCCTTCACCCATCCAGGCGCAGACCATCCCTGCGTTGCTGGAAGGTCGCGATATGCTGGGCCAAGCGCAAACGGGTACCGGCAAAACCGCTGCTTTCGCACTACCGCTGCTGTCGCGTCTCGACATGCAGCGTCGCGAGCCCCAGGTACTGGTGCTTGCGCCGACCCGCGAACTGGCTCAACAGGTCGCCGTCTCTTTTAGCCGTTATGGCCAAAACCTTCAGGGGTTGGAAGTGGCTACCCTCTGCGGTGGTCAAGAGTACCGTGAGCAGTTAGGCGCGCTGAAGCGTGGTGCCCAAGTGGTAGTGGGCACGCCGGGCCGCGTGATTGACCACCTGGATCGTGGCAGCCTGAAGTTAGATGGCCTGTCTGCGCTGGTGCTGGACGAAGCCGACGAAATGCTGCGCATGGGCTTTATCGACGACGTAAAACGCGTGGTTGCCGATACCCCGAAAGATGCTCAGCGTGTGTTTTTCTCGGCGACCCTGCCGACTGAAATCGAGCGCATCGTCAACCGTTATTTGGTCAACCCGGTGAAGGTGGCGATTGAGTCGCGCACGACCACAGGTGAAAACATCGAGCAGCGCCTCGTGCGTGTCGACGGTGGTGCCAAGCTGGAAGCGCTGTCGCGTATTCTCGAAGTGGAGCCGGTGGATGCGGCCATCGTGTTCGTGCGTACACGTGCTGCCTGTACCACGCTGGTCGAGCAGCTGACTGCTCGTGGCGTCAACGCCGCTGGCCTATCGGGTGATCTAGATCAGAGCCTGCGTGAGCGCACGATTACCCGCTTGAAGCGTGGCAAAGTGGACGTGCTGATTGCGACTGACGTTGCTGCCCGTGGTCTTGACGTTCCGCGTATTACGCACGTTATCAACTACGACCTGCCGCAAGACGCTGAAGCCTACACCCACCGTATCGGTCGTACCGGTCGTGCGGGCCGTAGCGGCATCGCAATCACTTTCGCGGGCTTCCGTGAAGGTCGCAAAGTGGGTTGGATGGAGCAGGCAACCGGTCAGAAAATGACTGAAATGCCGCTGCCTGACGAAGCCGCTATTCGCGCCCACCGTGATGAAGTGTTCCATCATCGCGTTGTTGCCGCGCTGACGAAAGGTGCAGAAGAGCAGCGTGCCCTGGTCGAGCGTTTGGTGGAAGAGGGTCACGACGCCGTCGAGCTGGCCTGCGCGTTTGCCGCCATGGCCCGCGCCGACGAAGCGCCGATTGGTCGTCTTCAGGCACCGCGCAAAGAGCGTGCCCCGCGCGATGGCGCACCGGGCAAGCCGGGCGGTGCTCGTCGCGAGCGCTCCAGCGCGCCCAGCGAAGGCATGACCCGCTACCGTGTTTCCGTTGGCCATAAAGACGGTGTGAAGCCGGGTCAACTGGTCGGCGCGCTGGCGAACGAAGGCGGCATTGAAGGCGCGCGTATCGGTCGTATCGATATTCGCAACGCTTTCTCGGTCGTTGAACTGCCTAGCGGTCTGCCGTCTACCATTCTGGCCAAGATGGCTCGTGCCCGTGTGGCCGGTCGCCCGCTGGAAATCAGCGAAGACCGTGCGTCTGAGCGTGCACCGCGCCGCCGTCGTGACGATGGTGATGCGCCGGTTCGCCGCCGCGAACGTGCGTAACTCAGTCTTGGGCGCTTAACATCGCCTAACGCTTGAGTCACGTCGATCCCCCTATGCCACTGGCCTCGCGCCAACTGGCGTAGGGGGATTTTTTTTGGCTACGCTATACGTACTTCACTTTGATAGTCACAAGGAGCATGCATGGACGCTGCGCTACACGAATGGAGCCTGTCACCCAAACAGGCGATTGCGCTGCAGTCACAACTCGCCCAGCAGTTAGAGAGCCGTGACCGCATCAACCCGGTGAGGTATATCGCGGGGGTAGACATTGGCTTTGAAGAGGGCGGGGCGGTGACGCGGGCGGCAGTGGTGGTGTTGCAGTGGTTGCCAGAAGAGGCTCCGTATCTACCGGTGGTCGAGCAAGTGGTGCATCGCGAACCCACACGCATGCCCTATATTCCAGGGCTACTCTCCTTTCGCGAAATCCCCGCTGTGCTAGGTGCGTTTGCCAAGCTCAAGACTCAGCCACAGCTGGTGATGGTCGATGGCCAAGGCATCGCCCACCCCAGGCGGCTAGGGGTCGCGGCACATCTAGGGCTTTGGCTTGATCTACCTACCATCGGTATCGCCAAGTCACGGTTGACTGGTAAGCATGCAGAGGTTGGTGAAGCGCGGGGCGATTGGGTACCGCTCATGGCCGGGCAAGAGGTGATTGGTGCCGTACTACGCTCGCGGGGGAACGTAAAGCCGGTATTCGTCTCGCCGGGGCATCGGCTTTCGCTGGATACCTCCCTTGAGTGGGTAATGCGCTGCCTGGGCCCAACCAAGCTGCCTGAGCCGACCCGCTTGGCAGATCGGCTGGCATCGCGGCGAGATCAAAAGAAGCGTTAAATAAAGTCGATAAAAAGCTGCAGCAGGCTGGTCGCTTCTGGCGTCTCGCTAATCTCATTGAGTAGCTGGTCTGGGTTGTCACCCTGGTCACGCAGGGCTGCGCGCTGGCGCTCAATGTAGGCGCGCATGACGGGCGGTGAAAACTCAGGGTGAAACTGGACGCTCCATTGGCGCGGCCCGTAGCGTAGCGCTTGGTGGGCGTCGTGGCAGTTGTGGGCCAGAATAGTAGCGCCATGAGGAAGCTGCATCACCGACTGTGCGTGGGTGAGGTGAGCAGGAAAGTGCCCGGGTAGTTGGCTAAAGAGCGGGTCTTGCTGGCCTGCCTGGGTTAAGCGTACCGTCCGAGTGCCCGATTCTCGGCCAGCGGGGTGATAGTCGCTAATACCGCCAAACGCCGCCGCCATTAGCTGATGGCCATAACAAACGCCCAGCAGCGGCAGGTTATCGGCCAGTGCTTGCTGCAGCCAGGGTTTTAGCGCCTCGCTCCAGGAGGGCTGCTCGCTCACCATGCTGTGAGAACCGGTAATCACGGCACCTGCAATGTCGTCGGGAGGCGTCGCCGTCAGCCGCGCATCCCACACCTTTAGCGTTAACTGCTCGGGTAACGCATCGTTCAGCCGCCGGATAAACAGCTGCTCAAAATCACCGTGTTGGTCGACCACTTCAGGGAAGGCGTCCCCGGTTTTAATAATGACTAAAGAGGCCATGGCATTCTCGTTATCGTATCGCGGCGGTGGAAAGATAGCCGAATCAGGTCATTACGCTGTAAGCTGAAACGTCTTGTTTAATTACCGTTTTACCATACATTAGGAGCTTGATATGCAACAGATTACTCGTGCAGGGCAGCCGATAGATGTAGCAGGTACTCTACCTGTCGTTGGGCAAGCTGCCCCGGCGATGACGCTGACCAACAGCGACCTGGAAGATGTCACGCTGGACACCTACCAAGGCAAACGTAAAGTGTTGAACATTATACCCAGTGTGGACACGCCCACCTGTGCGATGTCTACCCGGCGGTTTAATGAACTGGCCTCCAGCCTGCAAGATACCGTTGTACTGGTAGTCTCGGCTGACCTGCCGTTCGCCGCCAAGCGCTTCTGCGGAGCCGAAGGATTGGATAACGTTGAGACGCTCTCCACCTTCCGCCATCGGGAGTTCCAGGAAGCCTGGGGCGTGGCGCTGTGTAACAACAGCATGGAAGGGCTGTGTGCCCGCGCGGTCGTTGTACTGGACGCGGACAACCGCGTGCTGCACAGCGAGCTGGTCAGCGAGCTGAAAGACGAGCCGGATTACGACGCGGCATTGGCGGCACTGAAAGGCTAGCGGGGCGCCTTGGCCGCCTTCACCAGCGCACGTATCAAACGCTGCTGGGGGCGGTTGAAGATTAGCCATTCGGGATGCCACTGTACGCCAATCAGAAAGTCGTGGGCTTCGGACTCAATCCCCTGCACTAGCCCATCTCTGTCTCTCGCGACGATTTTAATGCCTTTTCCCGCCTGGTTAACGGCCTGGTGATGCAGGCTGTTCACCCGACACCAAGTGACGCCCAGCAGTTGATACAGTTGGCTGCCGCCGACGATATCGACGGTTTTGCGGGGCAGCACGGTACGCCGCCGCTTCAAGCCTTCATGGGTCGTATAAATATCGGGGTCCAGCGTGCCACCCAAATGTACGTTAATTAACTGAGCGCCCCGGCAGATGCCAAGCACCGGTGTGTTTTGCGGAATGAACCGATTCAACAAGCTCAATTCTAACTCGTCCCGGGCGGGATCCAAGCGCACGTCGAGCTGCACTTCGCCGCCGTACAGGTGGGCTTGAATGTCGTCCCCGCCGCCAATGATCAGGCCGTCCAGATGCTCTGGCAAGGGGCGGGAAGGGGAAAGCCGCAGCGGCCTGCCGCCGTGACGCCAGACGGCAAACCAGTCGAAGCACCAGGCAAGCTGGCTTTTGTAATCTGAGGTCGTGATGCCGATCAGGGGTCTAGACATGGCCAAACAGTCTGCGCTTGAGGCGCTGCCACCAGGGCTGGCGCTGTTCGGCCATGTACTCCTGGCAGCGGGCGTGAAGGTTGTCCTGATCGTGGGCCAGCTTCTCTACCTCCACCCAGCGGTTCCACTCCATTACGCTGCCCCAGCCCGGCTGCGACAGCTGCGCATTGGGCAACCGATAATGGAAGGTGGGCCGTGGCTTGGTCAACTGGCCGTGCAGCAGCGCGTGAGGGTGTTCCGGGCGCAGGTGGGCAAACAGCGGCAGCAGGTCCAGCTCGCGGTTACGGGTAGGATTATCGGCCAGGTAGTCGTCGATGAAGGTGTCGAGGTCCGGCTGGTAACGCAGATCCAGCACCTTACGGGCGTACTCCTTGGGAAACGGGTTGGCGTGCGGCAGCACTTCGCGGGTGATATCCACCTTAATTTCTTCACGCAGCCAATTGGCCAGCAGCAGGTAGGCGCGCATCATGGCGAGCAGGTACTCCACCTCCTGGCTTTCCACCTCAGGGTTCAGGTGTAGACCAAAACCATAGAGCAGGCTGGCATCGGTGCCTTTGGCGCCTTTTTCCCGCAGCGTTTCAAAGAGCGTATCGAGTGTTTCTAGCTCGTCCCAAGGAATAGGCGGGCAGACGATTTCGGTGGGCACCAAGCCGGTCACCATATCGCCGATTAGCTCGCGGGTTTTTTGGTGAAACTCTACTCGCCGCTGGTGCTGCTGGCGCGCCCATTCACTGTCGCTTTCATGGTGCTCTTCCAGCAGTGCTTTATCAGGGTGGGCGTATTGGGTATCCAGCTCAATGCCAAACTCTCCCCAACGTGTGCCTTCCACCTGTAGCCGATGAGGGCTGACCACGTTAAGCTCCCCACCAAATAGCGTGCGCACCAGCTCAGCTGTCTCGCGGGGCGGTAGCCCGGCAAACTCGATTTCAACGCCGACGCAGCGTGTTTGGCCATCTTTATTTACGCGTTTGGGTGGGGCTTGCAGCGTCATCTCGGTATCCTTGAGAGGAACGTTTGAAGGGGCAGCCTATCATAGTCACACGTTGAGGCTGAGCGTAATCAACGAAGTAAATGTTAATCACCGGCACCTGTGGCCGGTCTATGACGGGAGTAATGCGTGCGACAGCACTGGATAACCCAAATCATCGTAGGCGTAGTGCTCAGCATGCTGCTCAGCGCGGCGGCACTGGCGCAGAGTGTTTCCTTGCCTAACCTGACGGGTGGCGACTCGTCGGAACAGTCCGAGGTAAGTAACGAAGATTTTCAGCGCTCGCTTGGCAATGTGATCTCCATACTCGAAAACGAGGAGCAGCGCACCGCACTACTGGACTCGCTGCGCGAGCTGCAGGTGAGCACCGAGGCCGCCGAGGAGGATGGCGTCGTTCGCCAGGGGTTGTTAGGCGCGCTGGCCGATACGCTAACCGACATTGGCGAACAGGCCCAGGCGGGAGATTCACCGATTGACGAGTGGTCACGCCAGCTAGTGCAGGGGGCGGATGACTTACGCGCTTTACATGATGGCGCTGACCAAGGGGAGGTCATTCGCGCGGTGGCCGACGGCGCCGTGCTGGCCTTTGTATGGAGCGCGCTGTTGGTAGTGATGATTGCCTTTGGCCGCTTAGTCGCCACGCGACGTCACTGGCCGTTGGATCTTCCCCGCGACCCCAAAGCGTGGCTGCTGGCGGTGCACTTTTTACGTCGCATGCTGCCGTGGACGCTGTCATTTGCCATTACCCTCGGTATTGGTCAAATCCTGCCTTACAGCCCAGGGCGTGCCGTGGTGCTGGTGGTGGCATATATCTGCCTATGTGGCCGCGCGCTCTCGGTAGTGTTTGAGACCGTGATCGCCTTCTTCAGTCGGGGCCATCGCTTCCCGGCAGTGCAGGTGTTACAGCACAAAGCGCTGCGTGGCCTGTTTGTGATTGGCGCGCTGATTGCCTTGGGCGATGCGGTGAACTCCACGCGCTTAGTAGAACTACTGGGCGCAGAGCTTTCCGGCTTGGTATCGGTGCTGGCGAACATGCTGGCAGCGCTGCTATCGGCGCGCTTTATCTTTAAGTTTAAGCGCCCCATACGTCATCTGATTTGCAACCGGCCTTATAAGCAGCGCCGCGATGCCAGCGCCGCGGTTGAGATGATTCGTACCTTGGGAGGGCTGTGGCATATCCCGGCGCTTTTAATGGTTGGTGGCTCGCTGCTGGCGATTTTTATTACCGTAGGGGATGTGGGCACGGCCCTGGCGCGCTCGATTGTCTCTGCCAGTTTACTAGTGCTGACGCTAGTCGTGACCGGGCTGCTGCGCCGCCAAGCCGAGCGGCTCAACAAGCGCCGCCATCGCCGCCGCTTCAGTCAGTACCGCAAGCGTTTGGAACGTTTCGGGTTCGTGCTGGCACATATTTGCGCGTGGATGGTGTTCGCCGAGCTCTCTATGCAAGTGTGGGGCGGTTCGCTGTTTGGTTTAGGCCAGCAGGCGGTGGCCAGCGCCCGCATCGGGCAAGCGCTGGTGAGCCTTGGTGCTACGATTTTGCTGGCCTGGCTGGTATGGATCTTTGCCGATACGGCCATTCAGCGGGCGTTGACCTCTTCGGCTCGCTCCCGCGGGCGGCGGGTAAATCAAGCCCGTGCGCAAACCATTACGCCGATGATTCGCAACGTGATTTTTGTCGCTATTTTGATCATCGCGGTGATTGCGGGGCTAGCCAACCTTGGGGTGAACGTCACGCCGCTGCTGGCCGGTGCCGGTGTGATCGGTCTGGCGATTGGTTTTGGTGCCCAAACCCTGGTGCAGGATTTAATCACTGGTATTTTTATTCTGATTGAAGACTCGTTGGCGGTGGATGACTTTGTGCAGATCAACGGCCATATGGGCACAGTAGAAGGGTTAACACTGCGCACCGTGCGGCTGCGTGACCTGGACGGCGTGCTGCACATCATCACCTTCAGTCGTATCGAATCGATCCACAATATGTCCCGCCAGTTCGGTATTGCGCTGATGCGTATTCGCATTCCTTACGATATGAAAATCGACGATGCGATTACCCTGATGCAGGAGACCGCCCAGGAGCTACGTAAAGACCCGATGATGCGCCACTACATCTGGTCGCCGCTGGAGATGCAGGGCGTGCAGGGCTTTGAAGAGGGCTGCCCCATCCTGCGGATGCGTTTTCGCACTGCGCCGGAAATGCAGTGGGATGTTTCCCGCGCCTTTAACCTGCTGCTGAAGCAGCGCATGGAAGCACAAGAGATCGACCTGGGTGTACCGCGTTTGAGTGTCAGCATGGAAGCGCGCTCTGAGTCGCGTATGGAAGACACCTCCGGCACCGATTTAAGCATGGAGCGGGGCGAGGAGAGCCATTCTTCTTCCAATGAAGAGCCACATAAAAAGCCCGCGCCCCCGAAGCCCGCACCACGCCCCACTCAGGCGGAAATCCGTCAAGACGAGCGGGAGCGCCACGGCACGTCAGCCCAAGCCAAGCCCCAAGCTCAAGGCAAACCCCAAAGCGAGGCCTATGCCCGCCCCCACGGTGAAAACGGCGATGAGTAACCATGGCCCCCGCAGGCGACGCCAGCGGTTATAGAGCGAGACCGCGTGACTGACGCGGTCAACTAGCTCATCGTGGCGGGAGACCGCGTTATCCGGCGGCAGCGAAAAATCATTGGCCACATCGCCCTGCCAATGGGCACCGTGGGTTAGGCCCAACCGGGCGCGCAGGCGCCCAATGTCGCTCAGGGTGTGGTGAAGGGTGTCGTAGGTTTCCCGGTGTGGGGCAACGGCGAGCACGGAGGTAGCATCCTGGCGTAGTGCGCTATTGGGGCAGCGGGCCAGGGCACTGTTGATCTGATGGTCGTTCGCGTCAGGCGACAGAGCGAGGCGTTGATACAGGTCGCGCATAATCCAGGAAGTCTCTTTCCAAGCGTAGTGATTAGTAGGTTTGCATCAAATAATCATAGGCATTTTTGATGCGTTGAAAACGCGCCGACGCTAGAGCGACCTGGTGCTCGCTATCGGAGTAGAAGCGATCTGGGTGGTGAAGCTGGGCCATGCGGCGATAGGCGCGGCGTACATCGGTTTTGCTCGCCCCTGGCGTCAGCCCCAGGACGGCGAGGGCGCGAGTGGTGCGATCGGGAGGCGGTGGGCTGCTACGTTGCTGGCGTTGTCGTGACTCCTCTTGCCGCGCCTGCTCCTGGCGTGCTCGCTCTTGGCGTGCTCGCTCTTGGCGTGCCTGCTCCTGACGCGCTTGCTCGGCTCTGGCCTTCTCCGCTTTCTGTTCGGCGCTGGACTGCTCCGCCCGCGCTTTGGCACGGCGGGCGTCCTCTTTTTGCTGCTTTTTTTCCTGCTGCTTCTGCTTCTTTTCCTGCTGTTTATCCGCTTTGGCCCGCTGCTGCTGTTCTTGCTCGGCCTGCGATGCCTTGGCGCGTTGTGCAGCCTCGGCTTCTTCCCGCGCTTTGCGGGCATAGTAGTCCGGGTCGTGAGCTTGCCAATAGGCGTCGCGGCTCGGGTCTTCCGGCTGGCGCAGCGGCTGGCCAGTCAGTTCCTGAAAAAGCGTGCCCAAGGTGGCCGGCGCTACGTTTAGCAAATCGGCTAAAAAACGCAGGATATAATGGTTGGCAAGCGAGATATCGCCGTCGTCCGTGGCCACGGTAATCGCTTGGTGCATCACACTCAGGCTACGCTCTTTAGAACACTCTTTGCGTACCACCTCGGCGGCCAGCTGAATGGCGTGCAGGTCTTGGCTGTGGGCAATACTCATCACCGGCCCCAGTTCGTGTCCGTGGCGAAACTGCGATGTCACCTGGGCCAAGCGGCGACGCCGCTGGCCTTCCGAGACGTGCTGGCGGTGCACCAGCACCCAGCCCAGCAGTAGTAGTGTGGCCGTATCCACTTGGCTGCGGCTTTTGAGCAGCAGCAGCTCAAAGGGTGAAAAACGGGCGGTGGACATTCCCTAGCTCCAAGGCGAAGTAGTAAACCGTAGCCTCTGTTTAGCAGACCACTATGGCGAGCTCACCATGGTATATCATCGTGTTTGGCAATGAAGTAGGAGATTCGTGAGGTGATCAACGTTGAGCGTAAAAATAGCTTCCAACTGCGCCTATCGCGGCGGCTAAAAGAAGAAACCTCGCATACGCTCGATGTGTATTTGTTCGTGCCCAAAGAGCTTGGGTTGAGCACTCACGTCATTTCCGAAGAGGCATTTTATCATGGTGCGATCAGTGTCTCGCGCACTTACTACAGCGACGAGTATCACTTGCCGCTGGTGCATAGCCGATTGGCTAGCCGTAACCAGTTGGGTAGCGACTCTTACCGCTTGAGCCTCAGCCTTTACGCCTATCAATACGTGGGGGCCTTGGAGCGCACCACCCAAGCCTTGCTGGCTGACGCCCGTAAGCTGCGTCGCGAGCCAACCGATGAGCCAGACGCCTGGAATGAGAAGGCCAACGCACTGACCGAACGGCTCGCGGAAATGAGTGACCTGAGTGACGGCATTCTCAAACGCCTGCGGCGCAACCCGCCCAGCGACGAGCGTCTTTATAAATACTTTGCCAATATCGACAACTACCTCTCCTGGTTCACCGAGCAGCAGCTATTAGCTCTAGTCGCGCATATGCCACGGGGCGGGCCGTTTAGTGATATCAAGCGGCGCTTTATTACCATTTGCCAGCGCGAAGGGGAGTACCGTCAGGCCCAGGAGTACAACGCCGAACGGGTCATGGAAGATCCGACTCGCATGTCGAATAAAATGCGCCTGCTGCGGCTCTTGATTGAGCAACCGATCACCCTCAAGCAGCGTACCCTGGAGCTGGGTAGCGGCGAACAAAAGGCGGTCAAAGCGCTGGCCACGGCGGTGGTGATGGCGTTTGTGTCGCTGGGTGTTCTGCAGCTACGCAACGCCTTGGGGGATATTACCGCACTGTTTGTGCTGGCCATGGCGCTGCTCTATGCGCTGCGGGAAGTCTTCAAAGATGACCTGCGTAACACGCTATGGCGCTGGCTGCGCCGTGGCGCCCCAAATGGCGTCGCCAATACATCGACCCCACCCGCAACGCCCTGGTAGGGCGGCAACTTGAGTGGTTCGACTACAAGCGCTATTCCGCTCTGGATGACGATATTCAGCAGATGCGGCGGCGCACCGTGGCCCAGCGTGACGAGGTAGTGATGCACTATCGCTCCAGCTCGCGCATGTCGCCAACGCGCTTTCTCAGTGGTTATGAACACACCCGCGAAACGCTGCATATCGATCTCTCGATGCTGACCCGCCTAATGAGCAAAGAGAAACATCACATCTACCGGCTCAAAGATGGTCAGGTGGTGCGCGAGAGTGTGGAGCGGCGCCATCTATTCAACCTAGTGATACGTGAAACCGGCAGCGAGGACACGCCCTATCTTGCTCGTTGGAAGGTCGTGGTCAGCCGCTCGGGCATCGTGGATGTAGAACGCGTGGCGGAAAACACCGATAAATAATCTCTGTGGCACGACATTGAAGATGCGACTAAAAGCTAATAAGTAAACGTTTACTCTAATCGCGTAAACGTTTACTTTTTGCCCAGGCGCCGGTCGAAACGGCTGGTGAAGTCATACACGAACACGCTTGGGAGAGAGCGATGACACTACGAGTCACCGTGTGGGGCGAGAACGTCCACGAGCAAACCAACGAGGTGGTAGCGCGCATTTATCCTACCGGGATGCACCAGTGCATCGCCGACGGTTTGAATGAGTCAGAGGCGCTGTCCGCTACCGCCGTCACGCTGCAAGACCCAGAACAAGGGCTCAGCGAAGAGACGTTGGAGAATACCGATGTGCTGCTGTGGTGGGGCCACGCCGCCCACGGCGACGTGCTGGAAGAGACCGTTGACCGGGTGCAAAAACGCGTGCTGCAGGGCATGGGCTTGATTGTGCTGCACTCCGGCCACTACTCGAAAATCTTCAAACGGCTGATGGGCACCACCTGCTCGCTGAAATGGCGAGAAGCCGGCGAGCGTGAGCGGCTCTGGGTAGTGAATCCTGGCCACCCCATCGTGCAAGGGCTCGGCGATTACATTGAACTGCCCCATACCGAAATGTACGGCGAACCCTTTGCGGTACCCAACCCGGACGAAGTGATTTTCATCAGTGCCTTCGAAGGCGGCGAAGTGTTCCGCTCCGGCCTGACCTACAAGCGTGGCAACGGCAAGGTTTTCTACTTCCGCCCCGGCCACGAAACCTACCCGATCTACTACGACGAGCAGGTCAAGCGGGTGCTCAAAAATGCCGTGGTCTGGGCGCAGCCGGAAGGCTCCCGGTGGATCGACAGCTGCCCCAACGTCCCCGCCGACCAGGCGCCCAACCCGGTCGAGATCAAGGGCGAAAGCCTGCACAAACCCGGTGAGGAGGGGTTCAAATGATCCGTATCGCGATTATTGGCGCGGGCAGCATGGCGGGCGAGCACGCCAAGCACTATGGCCGACTCGAAGGTGTCGAAGTGGTTGCCGTATGCGACCGTGATTTCCCCAAGGCCCAGGCCTTCGCCGAGCGCCATGGCATTGCCGATGTTTACCAGTCGCTGGACGACATGCTGGCCCGGGACGATATCCACGCGGTGAGCAATGTCACTCCGGATGGCGTGCACAAGGCCGCGTCGCTGGCCGCCATTGCGGCGGGCAAACATATCCTGTGCGAAAAGCCCCTGGCTACCAACGCCGAGGATGCCCATGAGATGGCCGCCGCCGCCCAGGCCGCCAACGTCATCAACATGGTCAACTTGAGCTACCGGGACGCCCCTGCCATTCAGCACGCCCGCGCGCTCGTCACCGGCGGCGCCATTGGCACCGTGCGCCATGTGGACGCCAGCTACCGCCAAAGCTGGCTGGTCAGCAACGCCTGGGGCCGCTGGGACCAAGAGAGCCAATGGCTATGGCGGCTCTCGGAAGCCCACGGCAGCAAAGGGGTGCTAGGCGATGTGGGCGTGCATATCGTCGATTTCGCCAGCTTCCCGGTGGGCGATATCACTCGGGTGAACTGCGAGCTGACCTGCTTCGATAAAGCGCCGGATAACCGCATTGGCGACTACGTGCTGGACGCCAACGACACGGCGCTGATGCGCGTACGTTTTGCTAACGGTGCCATGGGCACCATCCAGGCGACCCGCTGGGCCACCGGCCACCACAACTCGTTAACGCTGAGCGTTCACGGTGATAAAGGCGCCATCCGCGTGGATCTGGATGCCTCCAAAGACGAGGTACAGGTGTGCCTGAACGACGATGTGCATCCTGCCCGCTGGAGCACGGTCAAGGCGCCGCCCACGCCCAGCATTTATCAGCGCTTTATCGAGAGCATTCGCACGGGGGAGAACGACCAGCCCGATTTTGCTCGCGGTGCGGCCATTCAAACCGTGCTAGACGCCTGCTTTGTGTCCAGTCTGGAAGATCGCAGCATGGCGATTGCCAGCTAACAAGCACGTTGCAACACGCATCTTTAAACGTACGACACCCAATAACAAGATAAGGACTCCACGATGCGCCATACCCTGAAAACACCGCTGCTACTACTGACCCTGCTGCCCACGGCGCTGCCTGCTATGGCCGCCGAAATTACCGTTGCCTGCGGCGACGGTGGGGCGGCGGATTTCTGCCCCGAGCTCTCCCAGCGCTGGGCCGAGGCCAGCGGCCATCAGGTTAATATCGTCACCACGCCTGCATCGGCTACCGAAAAACTGTCGCTCTACCAACAGCTTTTGGGCAGCCAATCCCAGGATGTTGATGTGCTGATGGTGGATATCGTCTGGCCGGGCCTGCTGGCAGAGCACTTGGTGGATTTGCACGATTACCTGCCGGAAGGTGCAGCAGAAGGCTTTATCCCCTCGCTGATGGAGAACAACACCGTGCAGGGCAAGCTGGTCGCGCTGCCCTGGTTTACCGATGCCGGGCTGCTCTACTACCGCCACGACCTGCTGGAGCAGTACGGCGCTGACGTGCCGCAGACGTGGCAAGCGCTCACCGACACCGCCCGACGCATTCAAAACGCCGAACGGGAAGCGGGCAACGAGCGCATGCATGGTTTCGTCTTTCAAGGGCGTGCCTACGAAGGGCTGACCACTAACGCGCTGGAGTGGGTGGCCAGCTACGGCGGTGGTACGTTCGTGGATGCCGAGGGGCAGGTCACGGTGAACAATCCCCAGGCGGTGGAAGCCCTGGCGCTAGCGGTCTCTTGGGTGGGGGATATCAGTCCAGAAGGTGTGCGTAACTACATGGAGGAGCAGGCTCGCGGCGTTTTCCAGGCGGGCAACGCGGTGTTTATGCGCAACTGGCCCTACGTGTGGTCGCTGGGGCAAGCGGACGGCACGCCGATTCAGAACAAATTCAGCGTAGCGCCGCTGCCCAGCGGGCCAGAGGGCGAGTCCGTCGCGACGCTGGGCGGTTGGAACTGGGCGGTGTCCCGTTACTCGGATGAGCCGCAGGCGGCCGCTGATCTGGTGGCTTATCTCACTGCCGAAGCCCAGCAAAAAGCCCACGCCATTGAGTTTGGCCGTAACCCCACGCGCCCAGCGCTCTATGAGGATGAAGACGTGCTGGCCGCGCAGCCGTTTATCGGCGAGCTATATGAGACGGTGATGAACGGCGTGCCGCGCCCGGCCAGCATTACTGGCGATGCCTATCCGCGGGTCTCCAACGCGATCTTCAACCGCGTGCACGACGCGCTGTCTGGCAGCGTCACGCCGGAGCAGGCGGTGCAGCAGTTGGATAGCGAGCTGGCGCGATTGGGGCGGCGTGGCTGGTAGCGCAAGCGGCATTAGCGTCCGTGCATTCAGCGATTTTCGGCCCCGCTTTTTGTACAATCAGGGCCCGACTGGCTGAGGCATGGCATGAAACAGAACAAACCGAGCGCGCAAACCGCCACCATTCGTGAAATCGCCCGGCGTGCCGAGGTCTCGATTGCCTCGGTAAGCCGGGCACTCAATGGCAAGCCAGGGATCAGCGACGCGCTGCGCGACAAAATCCTCACCATCAGCCGCGAAGTGGCCTATCAGCCCAGCGCGGCGGCGCGGCAGCTCATCAGCGGCAAAGCCGCCGTCGTAGGAATCTCCCTTGGGCGGCAAGATATCGAGCTGCGCCCTTACTATATTCTGCTCTACCAGCACCTGACCGTCGCGCTGCACCAGCAGGGCATGGTGCCGATCTTTTTCCACCACGACCAAACCCATGAGCTGCCAGAACGGGCGGGCGCGGCGATTTTGCTAGGGGAAACGGGTGAAGACGAGCGCCCAGGCGTGCTGCGCGCGGCGGACATACCGTTTGTACGCATTGGCAATGCGGGGGAAGGCTTTTCGGTGGCTCCGGACGATGTCTCCGGGCTATACCAGATCACTCAGCATCTGATTCAACAAGGGCGAACGCGGATTGCCTTTGTGGGCGGAGAGTTGGACGTACCGCGCCCCCACAGCCGCCTTTCCGGTTACCAGCAAGCGATGGCAGAGGCAGCGCTTAGCGAGCAGCTACTCAGCCTGCCCTATCGGTTTACGTCCGACTCGCTCACTAGCTACCGCTACCTTAACCGTATTCTCAACCATGACGATCCACTACCGTTCGATGCGCTGGTCTGCGCTACCGACGAGCTGGCGCTCGGCTGTGTCGCCGCGCTGGAAGATCGCGATATTCGTGTGCCCGAAGACGTGGCCGTTACCGGCTTTGACGACCTGCCTACCTTAGCTACAGGCTTAACCACCGTGCGCCAGGATATTGCGGCCATTGCGGCGATGAGTGTCGAGCTGTTGAGCGAAGCGCTGGCGGGAAAAGCGCCCCGGCACGTGTCGCTGCCGGTGGCGCTTGTGTTGCGAGAAACGAGCTAAGAAGACCCCGATTTACTATTACGCTTGTCCATACTGCGTTGAAATTAACCTCAAAATGCTCATTTACTATCTGTAAACTCCGCTTTTTCGGTTAATTTCGCCTTGTCTGGCCTGCGCTCATAACGTAAATCATGGCCTTCTAACGCCCCGGCAGCTGCTCCGGCCCAAAGGCATCGGGCAGCAGGCTGTCCATGGTGTAGGTTTTCAACACCTCACCCTGCTTGGAAAGCACCATGATTTGCGTGCTGGGGGTGGCGAACTCGCGAATGCGCTGGCGGCAGTCGCCGCAGGGCGTGCAGAGATGCTCGCCGGGGCCCATGACGTATACCTTGGCAAGCTCGCGCTGGCCAGCGGTAATCATGGCGGAAATGGCCGAGGCTTCGGCGCATAGCCCTTTGTAGTGGGCCACTTCCACGTTACTACCGGCAAACTGCTGACCATCCGGGCACTCCATGACCGCTGCAACCGGGTGGTTGGAGTAGGGCGCGTAGGCGTTGCCCAGGGTGGTCAACAGCGTGTCTACCAGGGCCTGATCCGCTTGGCTCATGGCGTTATCCTCTCAGTGGGCGCTTGATTCCAAGCGGTTAAGCGCTGGCAGCGTCGTCGCGTAGAACGGTGTCGAGCGCAATCACCATCATGTCGTTGAAGGTGGTTTGACGGTCGGCGCTGGAGAGCGAGTCGCCTTTCAGAATGTGGTCAGACACGGTGCAGATGGTCAGTGCGCGGGCACCGAACTCGGCGGCTACGCCGTACAGGCCTGCGGCTTCCATCTCAACGCCCACAATGCCGTAGCGCTTCATCAGCTCGGCCATGTCGGTTTGCGGGTTGTAGAACAGGTCCGCTGAGAAGATGTTGCCCACTTTCACGGCGACGTTCTGCGCTTTGGCGGCGGCGACGGCGTGGCTTGCCAGTTCAAAATCGGCAATGGCAGCGAAGTCGTGGTCGTTAAAGCGCATGCGGTTCACTTTGGAATCGGTGCAGGCACCCATGCCGATCACCACGTCACGCACGTTCACGTCGTCGCGCACCGCGCCGCAGGAGCCGACGCGAATGATCGACTTCACGCCGTAATCGGTAATCAGCTCTTTGGCGTAAATGGAGACGGAAGGAATACCCATGCCGTGGCCCATTACGGAAATCTCGCGGCCTTTATAAGTGCCGGTGTAGCCGAACATATTGCGCACATCGTTTACTTGGCGCACGTTCTCCAGGTACGTATCCGCGATGTACTTGGCGCGCAGCGGGTCGCCGGGCATCAGTACGGTATCAGCGAAATCGCCCTTCTCGGCATTGATATGTGGGGTAGCCATGAAACTCTCCTCTCTGAATAGGGAGCCTGAACCCCGCTCTGCGGAGTTCAGGCCGTGCACGTTGACGTGCCAATGATGCGTTATCGGCGCTTAGGCCGCGTCAGGTAAAAAACTCTCGCCGTCGGCCATGGCGTCTACGGCAAAGAAATCCGCCAGGGTTTGGCCAATGTCGGCAAAGGTGCCGCGCTCGCCCAGCGGGCCGGGGGCGAAGCCTGCGCCGCGCACCATGATCGGCACGTATTCGCGGGTGTGCTCGGTGCCTTCCCAGCTAGGGTCGCAGCCGTGGTCGGCGGTGAGCAGCAGCAGGTCGTCGTCGTTGAGCGTGGCGAGCAGCTCCGGCAGGCGGGCATCGAAGTGCTCCAGCGCAGCGGCGTAGCCCGGCACGTCCCGGCGGTGGCCATAGACCGAATCGAAATCGACGAAGTTGGTCATGATCATGGTCGGGCGGTCACTGGTTTCGTTGGCGGTGCGCGCCACTTCCGCCAGGGTGGCCTCCATCAGCGCGTCGTGGCCGCTGGCTTTGACTTTATGGGTAATGCCGCAGTGGGCGTAGATGTCGGCGATCTTGCCAATCGACACCACTTCACCGCCGGCCTCAGCCAGCTTTTGCAGCACGGTGGGGCTGGGCGGCTCAACGCTGTAGTCGCGGCGATTGCCGGTGCGGGCAAAGCTTTCGCGGTCGTCGCCGATAAACGGGCGGGCGATGACGCGGCCAATGTTGTAGGGCTCCAGCAGCTCGCGCACGGTTTCGCACAGGGCATAGAGACGCTCTAGGCCAAAGTGCTCTTCGTGGGCGGCAATCTGGAACACGGAGTCTGCGGAGGTATACACAATCGGCTTGCCGGTGGCGATATGCTCTTCGCCCAGGCGGGCAATGATTTCGGTGCCCGAGGCGTGGCAGTTGCCGATTACGCCGGGCAGGTCGGCTTCTTGAACGATGCTATCCAGCAGCGCTTGGGGAAAACTGTTGGTTTTGTCGAGAAAGTAGCCCCAGTCAAAGCGCACCGGCACACCGGCAATTTCCCAGTGGCCGGACGGGGTGTCTTTCCCGCTGGAGATCTCTTTGGCGTGGGCGTAAGCGCCGTTCAACTGCTCGGGCAGGCTGACGCCTTCCGCCACGCTACCGGTGGCATCCCGGTGGGCGTGGAACAGGCCGAGCGCGGCCATATTGGGGAGCTTCAGCGGACCGGAGCGCTCGGCGGTATCGGCCTCGCCGCGCGCGCAGGCGGCGGCGATGTGGCCCAGGGTGTCAGCCCCCTGGTCACCGAATTTGTCGGCGTCCGGCGCACTACCGATTCCAAAAGAGTCGAGTACTAAAACAATGGCACGGCGCATTAGGCTTCTCCTCGGAAGGTCTCTTGCAGCAGTGTGTCGGCGGTGGCTTCAGCGTCGCCGACGGTGACCGCCGCGCGTAGCTGGGCGGCGGCACGGGCGGCGGCCTCTTCGGTGCGGGCGTGGACGATGGCCAGCGGGCGCTGGCTATCCACGCGGTCGCCGATTTCGACGATATCGCTAAACCCGACGCTGTGGTCGACGCTGGCGTCGTTACGCAGGCGACCGCCGCCCAGTTCCACCACGCTCATACCTACGGCGCGGGTATCGAAGCGCTGTACGATACCGCTCTGCTCGGGGTACACCGCTTGAATCACCGGGGCGGTGGCCAGGTAGCTGTCCGAGCGCTCCATAAAGTCGGCGGGGCCGCCTAGTTCGCGCACCATGCGGGCGAAGACTTCCGCCGCCGCGCCAGAGGTGAGCGCTTTATCGAGCTTGGTGAGGGCTTCTTCGCGGTTAGCCACCAGCTTACCCGCAATCAACATCTCAACGGCGAGTTCGCGGGTGACTTGCATCACGCGGCTGTTGGCGCGCTCGCCGCGCAGTAGCGCCAGGGTTTCGACGATCTCTACCGCGTTACCGGCACAGGGGGCCAGCGGTTGGCTCATATCGGTGAGCAGCGCGGTGGTGGGCGTGCCCGCTTGGGTCGCGACATTGGCGATACTTTTCGCTAGCTCGCGGGATTTTTCCGGGGTGGGCATAAATGCGCCGCTGCCCACTTTAACGTCCATCACCAGGGCATCCAGGCCAGAGGCCAGCTTCTTGCCCAAAATAGACGCGGTGATCAGCGGAATAGATTCCACGGTGGCGGTCACGTCGCGCACGCCGTAGATGCGCTTATCCGCCGGGGCGAGGTTGCCGGTTTGGCCGATAATCGCCACACCGGTGGATTTTACGACATCGCTGAAGCGCTCGGGCGCGGGGTAGGGGTCGTAGCCGGGGATTGATTCCAGCTTGTCCAGCGTGCCGCCGGTGTGGCCCAGGCCACGGCCAGAAATCATCGGCACGAACGCGCCGCAGGCAGCGACCCAGGGGCCGAGCACCAGCGATACCAGATCGCCCACGCCGCCGGTGGAGTGCTTGTCCACAATCGGGCCGGGCAGGTTGAGGGAATCCCACTGCATGACGTGGCCAGAATCGCGCGTCGCGGTGGTCAATGCCACGACTTCTTCGCGGCTCATGCCGTTTAAAAACACCGACATGGTGAAGGCGCCAATCTGCGCGTCGCTGATGCGGTCGTCGGCGATGCCCTGTACGAAGGCTTTGATCTCTTCAGCGGGAAGCGGCTGGCCGTCGCGCTTCAGGCGAATCAGTTCTTGGGGGAGCAGGGCGTGGTGAGATGCGTTTGACGACATTTAGTAGCCTCCATTGGTCGCGGCATCGGCATTGCCGTTTAGCGTGTTCAGTAGGTTCGTCAGTAGGCTGGATGCACCGAACCGGAAGTACTCGGGCGTCACCCACTGCGGGCCCATGATGTCGGCAGCCAGCGCCAGGTACTGGGCCGCTTCTTCGGCGGTGCGAACGCCACCAGCGGCTTTGAAACCGACATTTTTACCGCTGGCTTTGATGGCTTTTAGCATGATCTCGGCGGCTTCCAGGGTAGCGTTGACCGGTACTTTACCGGTGGAAGTTTTGATAAAGTCCGCGCCACCTTCGATGGCCAGCTCGCTAGCGCGTTGGATAAGCGCAGGCTCTTTGAGTTCGCCAGATTCGATGATGACTTTTAGCTGGGCTTGTCCGCCGCAGGCGGCTTTACACATTTCTACCAGCTCGCGGCCGGTCTCTTCGTCGCCTGCCATTAGCGCGCGGTAGGGGAACACTACGTCGACTTCGTGAGCGCCAGACGCCACGGCTTCGCGGGTTTCACGGGCAGCCCCCATGATGTCGTCGCCGCCGTGGGGGAAGTTAGTCACGGTGGCAATCTTGACTTGGCCGTCCAGCTTGTGGGCACTCAGGGCGCGGGCAGCGGTGACGATGAACTGCGGATAAACGCAAACCGCCGCCGGGTTGCCGAACGGCGTCTTCACCTGCTGGCACAGCGCTTCGATCACGCTGTCGGTGTCGCTGTCGTTCAGGCTGGTCAAATCCATCAGCGTCAACGCTTGGCGAGCGGCTTGGGTGAGTTGGGCTTGAGTGAACTGGGGGGAGGCAGTCGCGTTCATGAAATTCTCGCAAATCAATAAAAGACAAAACGGGCACTGCGAAAACATAGCAGCGCCCGTTGCATGGTGTCGTACTCGCTGCGTTAAGCCGTCAGGTTGCCCAGCGCAATAAAGAAGCCAGCAATGGATGCCGACATCAAGTTAGAGAGCGTACCGGCCAAAACGGCTTTCACACCGAAGCGGGCAATCTCTTTGCGACGCGTGGGCGCAATGCTACCCAAGCCGCCCAGCAGAATCGCAATGGACGACAGGTTGGCAAAGCCACACAGTGCAAAGGAGAGTATCGCCATGGTGTGCGGGGTCATCATCTGACCTGTAGCCGCCACCACCTGTTCCCCATCGATGTAGGGGGCGAGGTTGATATAGGCCACGAACTCGTTTACCACCAGCTTTTGGCCGATGAAAGAACCTGCCAGCGTTGCCTCTTCCCAGGGCACGCCGAGCAGGAACGCCAGCGGCGCAAACAGCCAGCCGAGAATCAGCTCGAGGCTCAGCGATTCAAAGCCGAACCAGCCGCCAACGCCGCCTAAAATGCCGTTGATCAGCGCGATCAAGCCGATGAACGCCAGCAGCATGGCACCCACGTTGGCCGCCAGCATCAGGCCGGAGGTCGCGCCGGACGCCGCGGCATCCAGTACGTTGGTAGGCTTGTCGTCCTGCTCTTTCAGCTCTTCATCGACCTTGGAAACGCTGTCGCTATCTTCCACGTTCTGGGTTTCCGGCATGATCAGCTTGGCGAACAGCAGGCCGCCAGGCGCCGCCATGAACGAGGCCGCCACCAGATACTCCATGGGAATGCCCAGCGCTGCGTAGCCTGCTAGAACGGAACCGGCTACCGAGGCTAAGCCACCACACATCACCGCAAATAGCTGCGAAGGCGTCATGCGAGCAATAAACGGACGCACCACCAGCGGTGCTTCGGTTTGGCCGACAAAGATGTTCGCAGTCGCAGAGAGCGATTCGGTGCGCGAGGTGCCCAGTGCTTTTTGCAGTGCGCCGCCCAGAATCCGAATGACCCACTGCATGATGCCTAGGTAGTAGAGCACGGCAATCAGCGACGAGAAGAAGATGATGACCGGCAGTACTTTGATAGCAAAGACAAAGCCGACGTTTTCCACATCGCTAGGCCGCCAAACAGGAAGCCGATACCGTCGTTAGCAAACACCAGTACCTGGCTAACACCGGCGGAAATGGTTTGCAGCACCGCCTGGCCGAACGGCACGTAGAGCACGAATGCACCGATACCGGCCTGGATAGCAAAAGCACCCAGTACGGTGCGCAGCCGAATCGACTTGCGGTCATAAGAGAAGATTAGGGCGATGGCCACCAGGGTGACCATACCAACCAAGCTCATGATGAGGGTCATGGGAGTACCTTCGGATCGTGAGGAGTGGGAGCGATTACAGCAAGTTCAACTTAACTGAGTAGATCATCGCATTTTGGTAAGCGTCCGGGGTACCCAGTTTATTCTCTGAGTAGCGGTACTGCACGCCCGTGGTGATCAGATCAGACGGGTGCCACCACAGGCTCAGTGCGCCGTTGGTACCTACGCTGCCTGCTTTATCGCCCACGTAGTTCTGGGTCAGGTACTCGTCATCACGGCCAAACGTCTGCTCGTGCCAGTTGATCACGCTGAAGTTTTGGTTCAGAGCGGTGAAGTCGTAGCCCGCGACCCAGCCAGCCATAAAGCCGTTCATGCCAGTGTAGCTATTGCTCTGTACCCGCGCGGCGCCGATGAACGGTTTGAACCATAGGCCGTTATCGAGCGTGGTGCGGTAGCCAAGACCCAGAATTTGGTCTTGCTCGCGAAGTTCATAGCCGTAGTCGCGGAAATCGTACAGGTGGGCGTACAGCGAAAGTGGGCTGTCACCCAGGTAAATGTGCGAGGTCACTTTGCCGGAGGTACGGAAGTTGTCTTTACCGCCACTGGCTTGGTCGAACTGATCGTTAGTGGGGTTCTCGAAATCGAAGAAGCCGTAAAATTCGCCCCAGCTAAAGCCAACGCCGCCTTCGATTTCAACATACGTAAAGTCGCTTTTCGCTGCGTTGCTAGCAGTGCGCGCTTCGGTGCCGTTCGACCAGTCCAGGTAGTTGACTGAAACGTTGGCAAACGACCAAAGGCGGTCAAGGGTGTGCGGCTCGGCATCGTCGGCAAACGCTGGAGTTGCCAAGGCAGCTCTTGTCAGTAAAACGCCAGCGCCAAGCGTGACGAACGAAGAAGAACGAGAGTGGGATAAAGCAGTCATGGAAGCCTCAACAGGGTTATATTACGGTACCAGAGCAACTGGCGTACCGACGTTGTGGGTCGTGTAGGCTGGCGTAATGTTAAAATTATAACATTGAGTGTTATTTTTTTAACGTTGATTTGCAAGCATTGTCACATCAACGCTGTTTAAATGTGATAAGCGCATCACGGGTGGGTGACGCCAGTGAAAAGAGTGCGCAGTAGTGGAAATTGGCAGGGCCCTAGCTCAGCATAGGATGCCTGGCGGGGCGCAATGCCGATAACAAAATGAATCATAAGGAGATGCCGGACATGAACGATCGCAGCGCACAGCGCATGGCCATGCTGCAAGAAGCGCTGGCCAGCGGGGGAACCCTGCATCTTCGAGATGCCGCCGAGCTGTGCGGCGTCTCCGAAATGACCATTCGACGGGATCTCTCGACGCAGCCGTCGGCCATTAGCCTGTTGGGTGGGCGATTGGTGATGGCCAGCTACCCCGGCGTGACGCCGGTATACGATTTGACCGAGCAGCAGGCGAGCCATTACCAAGTCAAACAGCGCCTTTGCCAGCGCGCGGCCAGCTTCATCGAAGAGGGCGATACGCTGTTTATCGACTGCGGCTCCACGCTCATTCCACTGCTGGGTCAGCTTAGTCGTTTCCGAGAGCTAACCGTGGTGACTTATGCCCTCAACGTAGCCAACGCCGTCGCTGGGCTGCCCAATGTGCGCCTCGTATTGCTAGGTGGGCTTTTCTACGCGTCCTCTCAATCGTTTGGCAGCGACGGTATGGGCGCGGCCATCGAGCGCTTGGGCATCAACAAGGCGCTGATCTCTGCTGCCGGCGTGGATTGCGAACGAGGCGTAAGCTGCTTCCATTTTCACGAAGTAGGGCCAAAGCAAGCGGCCATTGCCACGGCAATGCAGCGACTGTTGGTGGTCGATGCCAGCAAATTTGGCGTGGTTCGCCCGGCCTATTTTGCCTCGCTGGAAGACTTCGATGTCATCGTCACCGACGACGAGCGCGCCCCTGGTTTGCTGGAGCGCCATCCGCTGCCCGCGCTTAACGTCACGCTCGCCTAATGAAAGACGGTCGAAGCCCCGTATCGCCCTCTTCAAACCGGTGCGCGGGGTGCGGCATAACGTCTCTTTCTGATTGACTCAGATCAATAGAAAATACTTTAGTCTTAGTTGATGCGCATCAGCGCAGGCCGAGGCTCGCCACCAACCCCATGCGGTGGCGCATATTTTTCCCGGAGCAACGCTTACGCTCTCACTGTTCTGGGAAAAGTATGGGGTGATAGTTAGCTTGCTATATAGCTGGCTAGTTAGCTAGCCAAACAGCAGGCTGTTTTAGACAACTCTCTGATGAGATCACACCATGCAACTACCTACCCACTGGCGCAGGCGAGGCACGTTTGTGCTCGTCGTATTGTGCTTGCTGTTAACGGGCTGCAGTTCTGCATTGCTGGATCCGAAGGGGCAGATTGGCGTTGAGCAGCGCTCGCTGATTCTGACCTCCTTTGGGTTGATGCTGATCGTGGTCATTCCGGTCATCGTGATGACGCTTTTGTTCGGCTGGCGTTACCGCCGCAGCAACCGCGTTGCCAAGTATCTGCCGGATTGGGCGCACTCCAATGCCATCGAGGCGGCGGTTTGGACCGTTCCCTGCTTGATCATTGCTGTTCTCGCCTTTCTTACCTGGAAAACCTCCCACAGCCTGGACCCCCACAAGCCGCTTGAGAGCGACGTGGCGCCCATGGAGATCCAAGCCGTGGCGCTGGATTGGAAGTGGCTGTTCATCTATCCCGAACAGGGCATTGCTAGCGTCAATGAACTGGCGTTCCCGGTAGATACCCCAGTGCGCTTCCGAGTGAGTTCTGGCTCGGTAATGAACGCGTTCTTCATTCCACGTTTAGGCAGCCAGATTTACGCCATGGCGGGCATGGATAACGACGTTCACCTGATTGCCGACGAAGAGGGCGTCTACCCCGGCCGTTCCACCAACTACAGCGGCGCTGGCTTCTCTGGGATGACCTTCGATGCCCACGTCACCTCTCCGGCGGAATTCGATGCCTGGGTGGAAAACGTGCGCGCAGCCGATGACACCCTTACCTTCCCTGAAGGCTACAACGCCCTGGCAGAGCCGAGTGAATACCACCCGGTGGAGTACTTCTCGGCGGTCACGCCCGAGCTGTATGAGTCGGTTGTCAGCAGCTTCCACGGTGGTGACGGCAGCGGGCACGGCGGTCATGCAAGCCACGGTGATGCCATCAGCGATGCCCACGAAAGTCACGGTGAATCCAGCGAGCTAGAGAGCGCCAGCGCTTCTCAACAGCAGGCCGCGATCGGCCACGTTACCAATCAGCATGCAGGTGATGACCACGCCATGGGCGGCCATCCCACAAGCGTTGAAGCGGGGGGTTAAGCATGTTTGGAAAACTCACGTTAGAAGCAATTCCGTATCACGAACCGATCATTATGGTCGTTGCTGCCTTTATGGCGATCGGGGGTGCCGCGCTACTTGGCGCATTGACGTATTACCGTAAGTGGGGCTGGCTGTGGAACGAGTGGTTTACCTCCGTTGACCACAAAAAGCTCGGCATTATGTACTTTGTGGTGGCCTTGGTGATGCTGCTTCGCGGCTTTGCCGATGCGATTATGATGCGTACCCAGTTGGCCATGGCGGCCGGTGGGGCTGCTGGTTATCTCCCTCCTGAACACTACGATCAGATCTTTACCGCCCACGGCGTAATCATGATCTTCTTCGTTGCGATGCCCATGGTCATCGGCCTGATGAACCTGGTGGTGCCGCTGCAAATCGGCGCCCGCGACGTTGCTTTCCCGTTTTTGAATAACCTGAGTTTCTGGCTGTTCGCTGTCTCGGCGATTTTGGTCAATATTTCCCTCGTGGTAGGGGAGTTCGCCAAAACCGGCTGGCTCGCTTATGCGCCTTTATCGGGGATAGAGTTTAGCCCTGGGGTGGGGGTTGATTACTGGATATGGGCACTGCAAATATCCGGGATAGGCACCACGCTCACCGGCATCAACTTCTTCGTCACCATTCTGAAAATGCGCACCAAAGGCATGACCCTGTTCCGCATGCCGATTTTTACCTGGACGTCGCTGTGCGCCAACGTCCTGATTATTGCCTCGTTCCCGATTCTGACTGCGACCATCGCGCTGCTAACCCTTGACCGCTACTTCGGTATGCACTTCTTCACCAATGACTTTGGCGGCAACATGATGATGTACGTCAACCTCATTTGGGCCTGGGGTCACCCGGAAGTGTACATTCTGATTCTGCCGGCCTTTGGCGTGTTCTCTGAAGTCATCGCCACCTTCGCCCGCAAGCGCCTGTTTGGTTACAAAACCATGGTCTGGGCCACGGTGGCGATCACGCTGCTGTCGTTCATCGTCTGGTTGCACCACTTCTTCACCATGGGGGCCGGTGCCAACGTCAATGCCTTCTTCGGCATCATGACGATGATCATTGCCATCCCCACCGGGGTGAAGGTGTTCAACTGGCTGTTCACTATTTTCCGCGGCAGCCTAGAGCTGACCTCGCCAGTGCTGTGGACTCTGGGCTTCATCATCACCTTTACCCTAGGCGGTATGACCGGCGTCATGCTGGCGTTACCGGCAGCCAACTTCGTGTTGCACAACAGCCTGTTCGTGATTGCCCACTTCCACAACGTGATCATTGGCGGCGTGGTGTTCGGCATGATGGCGGGCCTGACCTACTGGTTCCCCAAAGCGTTCGGCTTCACGCTGAGCGAGAAGTGGGGCAAGCGCTCGTTCTGGTGCTGGTTCATCGGCTTCTACGTCGCGTTCATGCCGCTCTATGTCTTGAGCTTCTTCGGTGCCGTGCGCCGTATGCAGTCCTACGCCAATCCTGAGTGGCAACCCTGGATGATTCTGGCTTGGGTAGGTGCCGTGATCATCATGATGGGGATTGCCTGCACCATCATTCAGTTCTGGGTCAGTATCCGCGACCGCAAGCTGAATGCAGATCTAACCGGCGACCCCTGGGATGGCCGCACGCTGGAGTGGTCGACCTCTTCTCCTGCGCCGTTCTACAACTTTGCTCGCCTGCCGGAAGTCGGTGACATCGACAGCTTCTGGTCGCAAAAGCAGCGGGGTAACGAGCAGTTGGACGAAGCGCCCTACACCGATATTCACATGCCGCGTAACACCGTGGCGGGGCCGGTCATCAGCTTCTTCGCGCTGATTCTAGGCTTTGCGCTGGTGTGGCATATCTGGTGGCTGGCAGCCGTGGGTGCATTGGGCGTCGTCGTCAGTTTCATCGCCCGTGTATTCAACGAAGATATCGACTACTACGTGCCCGCCGCCGAAGTGGCGCGCATCGAGCGCGCGCACGAAAAGCGCAAAACGTCTGCGCCGAGCAGCGCAGCGTCTGACCGTGAACAGACCAACTATGTGGAGGCACGCGCGTAATGGCCACCGATACCCTACATCATGGCGCCGCGTCCGAGCCCCATGAGCACCACGACGCGACCGGCACGAAAGTATTTGGCTTCTGGGTCTACTTGATGAGTGACCTGGTGATCTTCGGGTCACTGTTCGCTACCTACGCCGTGCTGATGAAAGGCACGGCCGCCGGGCCAACGGCGGCAGATATTTTCGAGCTGCCCTTTGTGCTGGTGGAAACCTTTCTGCTGCTGTTCAGTAGTTTCACCTTTGGCATGGGCGTACTGGCGATGAATGCCGAGCGCGTCGGCCAAGTAAAAGCGTGGCTGGCGATCACCTTCTTGCTCGGTGCCGCGTTCGTCGGTATGGAAGTGTACGAGTTTCAGCACTTGATTCATCAGGGCTACGGCCCTGATCAGAGCGCGTTTCTCTCGTCCTTCTTTACCTTGGTCGGCACCCACGGCCTCCACGTGACCGTTGGTTTGGTGTGGATTCTAGTGATGCTGGTGCAGCTTTCGACCATGGGCATCACCCCGATGACACGTCCGCGGATTCTGTGCCTGAGCCTGTTCTGGCACTTCCTGGACATCGTGTGGATCTGCGTGTTCTCGTTCGTTTATCTGATGGGAGTGCTGTGACATGAGTCATTCATCATCTTCAACGTCTTCCCACGGCAGCGTTAAATCGTATGTGACGGGGCTTCTGCTATCTTTAGTGCTAACCGTGATTCCGTTCGCGGTCGTTATGAGCGGTGCGTTGAGCACCGCCACGACGGTGGTGGTCATCGCTATAACAGCCGTGCTGCAGATTTTGGTCCAGCTGGTCATGTTTATGCATATGAATACCAAAGCCGACGAAGGCTGGAACGTGATGTCCTTCGTTTTCACACTGACGATACTCGTCCTGGTGGTAGGGGGCTCGTTATGGATCATGCAGCATCTGCATCTCAACATGATGATCGGCTAAACGTGGCGCCGAGCCGCTGGCGCGACGTGCTGGCGCTTACCAAGCCGGGGATCATTGGTGGCAACTTGATTGCGACCTTGGGCGGCTACTTTTTAGCCGCTCACGGCACCTTCGATTGGGTCACCTTTGCCTCGGTGATGATGGGCATTGCCCTGGTGATTGCTTCGGGCTGCGCCTGTAACAACGTCATCGACCGGGATATTGATGCACTGATGGCGCGTACGCGCCATCGCCCGCTCGCCAAGGGGCGTATCTCGATTACCCAGGCACTGGGTATTTCGGCGCTGCTGGGCGTGGCGGGGATCGTGTGCCTGGCATTGGGCACCAATGGCTTGACGGTGGCGCTGGCGGTGATTGGCTGGGGCGTGTATGTCGGGGTCTACAGCCTCTACATGAAGCGCCACTCCGAGTACGGCACGCTGGTGGGCAGCCTTTCCGGGGCCATGCCCCCTGTGGTGGGCTACTGTGCCGTCACGGGGCAGTTCGATAGCGGTGCGCTGATGCTACTGGTGATTTTCTGCCTGTGGCAAATGCCGCACTCCTATGCCATTGCGATTTTCCGCTATGCGGATTATCAGCGGGCATCAATTCCGGTGCTGCCGGTGGTGCACGGGATCAAAATGGCCAAGCATCACATCCTGGGCTATATCGTGGCGTTCATTCCCGCCTCGCTGGCGCTGGTACTGGCCAGCCAGGCAGGGATGGGGTATCTGTGTGTGGCGCTGGTCATGGGCGGCTACTGGCTCTACCTCGCACTGCGCGGTTATCGGTTAGATGACGATGTTCGTTGGGCCAGGAAAGTGTTTGGGGTCTCTATTCTGACGATCACTGCGATGAGCTTAGTGATGGTGCTGGAAGCCATGGTGCCGATGTGGGTGTAATGCCTAACAACGATTGAACCTGACGCAAAACTTGAAACGCCCCGAACAGTGAACTGTTCGGGGCGTTCTTTTTAGCGCGGCTTTCAGCGGATACGTATACAGGGCTCGGGGAGTGCTTAGCCTTTCCGCTGGCTGGCCTGAATCGCGGTGAGGGCGATGGTGTAGACGATGTCATCCACCAGGGCGCCGCGGGACAGATCGTTCACCGGCTTGTTCAGACCTTGCAGCATCGGGCCCACGCTGACCACTCGGGCGCTACGTTGAACGGCTTTGTAGGTGGTGTTGCCGGTGTTGAGGTCGGGAAACACGAACACGGTGGCCTTGCCCGCCACGGGGGAGTCGGGGGCTTTTTGCTTGCCCACGCTTTCGATGGCGGCGGCGTCGTACTGCAGTGGGCCGTCGATGGCCAGGTGCGGCGCGCGCTCCTTGGCGATGCGGGTCGCTTCGCGGACTTTATCCACGTCGGCGCCGGTGCCGGAGTCGCCGGTGGAGTAGCTGATCATCGCCACCCGGGGCTCGATACCGAAGGCCTCGGCAGAGCGCGCGCTCTGCAGGGCGATTTCCGCCAGGGTTTCGGCGTCCGGGTCCGGGTTCACCGCGCAGTCGCCGTACACCACCACTTGCTCGGGCAGCAGCATGAAGAAGATCGACGACACCTGGTTGTACTCCGGGGCCGTCTTGATCAGCTGAAACGCCGGGCGAACCGTGTTGGCGGTGGTGTGTACCGCGCCCGACACCAGGCCATCCACTTCATCGAGCTGCAGCATCATGGTGCCCAGCACCACGTTATCCTGAAGCTGCGCTTCGGCGGTCAGCTCGTTGAGCTTGCCGCGACGGCGCTCCACCATCGGGCCAATGTAGCTGGCGCGGGTGCTTTCCGGGTCGATGATGGTCAGCGCATCGGGCAGCGTGAGGCCACGGTGATGGGCGACGCTCTCGATATCTTCGCGTTTGCCCAACAGTACGCAGTCGGCAATGCCACGGCGCTGGCAGATGATTGCCGCCTCGATGGTGCGCGGCTCGTCGCCTTCCGGCAGCACGATGCGCTTTTTGGCTTGCTGAGCAAGCTTCACCAACTGGTGGCGGAACGCCGACGGCGAGAGGCGGCGGGTGTAGCCACGGCTCAGCTTGGCTTTCAGCCACTCCAGGTCCATGTGTGCCGCCACGAAGCGGGCCACCTGCTCGGCGCGCTCGAAGTCATCCATGGGGATTTCAGTGCTGAGCTGGCTCAGGTTTTGCGCCGTGGTCAGGCTGTCGGTTTCTACCGCCAGCACCGGCAAGCCGGTTTTCAGCGCCGGGCGGCACATCTCAATCATGCCCTCGTTGGGCAAGAAACCGTTGGTGAGTAAAACGCCCGCCAGCTGGGTGCCGTTCATGGTGGCCAGCGCCGAGGCCAGCACCACGTCATCACGGTCCCCGGAGGCGACCACCAGACTACCCGGCGTGAAGATATGCAGCGCATTGGCCGCACTTCTGGCACACAGGCTGGTAGAGAGGACGCGGCGGCTGGCGGCTTCACCTTCGTTGAGCATCTTGGCATTCAGCGCCCGGGCTACGTCTAGCGTGCGCGGAGCGCTCAGGGTCTTGCTGTAGGGTACCACGCCAATCAGGTGGAAGCGGTCGGTGGCTAGCGCCGGGGAGTAGCGTCGCAGTTCGTTGAGTACCGGCTCTTCCAACTGCGGCTTGATGGTGCCCGGTGCAGCGGAAAGATCATCCTCCTGACCGTAGGGCAGGTTTTTCATGCGCATCAGAATGCCGCCCAAGGTGCGGCTGGAGCTGACGCCGCCAAAGCTTCGAGCGTGCATATCCAGCTCTTCCGCCAGCGTCTGGGGCTCGTTGAGATCCCCGGAGCCCACCAGAATGATCCGCGCGTTCAGCGCATGAGCGAGCTGCACATTGGTTTGAGTGGCGTAGGTGGTGTGCTGGGTCGGCACGACGCCTTCCACCACCACCAGGTCCAGAGCGCTACCGTCGCGGTACGCCTGCTGGGTGACCTGCTCGTACAGCTCGACGACGTTTTCCATCAGCTCGTCGGTTTGGTCGTCGCGTAGCAGCCGCTCCAGGCGTGCCTGGGAAATAGGCGAGGGCGGGCGCTGGTTCAGCGTCCGCGAGACCAGCGCCGTCGAGCGGTCAAGGCCCGGGCCGTTCAGCTCGTTCTGCATGAACGGCTTCAGAAAGCCGGCTTTCAGGCCAATGGTGTCCAGCGCCTGAATCAGGCCCAGACAGGCCGAGGTCAAGCCTGCCCCCATGCTGGTGGGGACAAGCAGAATGGCTTGGGGTTGCTCGGGGGAGCTGTTCATTCAGGGGTCTCCACGCAGTGGCGGGTTTCCATGGCAATGCGGCCCTCTTCATCGGTGGGGATCACCCACACTTCCGGGCCTTGATGACCAGCGCTATCCAGCTTGCCCTCTTTGCCACGGATGGTGGCTTCATTGGCCGCTTCATCTAAGCTGAAACCAAAGTGGGGCAGCAGGGCCAGCACTTCACGACGTACGATAGGCGAGTTTTCGCCAATACCGCCAGTGAAGATCACGCCGTCTAACTTAGGTAATGCACAAGACAGCGCCGCCAGGGATTTGGCAATGCGGTAACAGAAGACGTCCAGCGCCAACTTGGCGCCAGGGTGCCCGGCCATGGCTTGGTCTTCTACTTCGCGCATATCGTTGGTCAGGCCGGAAAGCCCCAGCAGGCCGCTCTGCTTGTTCAGTACGTTATCGATTTCATCTAGCGACCAACCTAACTGGCGGTGCAGATGCGCATGCAGGCCGGGATCCACGTCGCCGCTGCGGGTGCCCATCACCAGGCCTTCCAGCGGGGTAAGGCCCATGCTGGTATCCAGGCTCTGGTTGTTCCACACGGCGCTGGTGGAGCAGCCGTTGCCCAGGTGAGCGGTAAGCCAGCCGCCTGCGCCACGGCTGCTCAGCTCGCCAGCGCGCTGGCTAACAAAGGCGTGGCTGGTACCGTGGAAACCGTAGCGGCGAATGCCGTGCTCGGTATACAGCGCTTCCGGCAGTGCATAGCGATAGGCGCGGGGCGGCAGCGTCTGGTGGAACGCCGTATCGAACACGGCCACCTGAGGCAGGTCCGGAAACACCTTACGAGTCGCGGCAATGCCCGCTAGGTTGGTGGGGTTATGCAGCGGTGCTAAGGCAGCGGTGGTCTCGATGGCCTCGATCACACTGTCATCGATCAGCGCTGCTTGGGTGAAGTGCTCGCCACCATGAACGATGCGGTGGCCCACGGCCCCCGGTACGCGACCTTCCAAACGCTGAAGAATGGCGTTCAAGGCGTCGGCGTGGTCAGCATTCGGCAGCGGTTGGGTAAAGCTTTCACCGGCGCTGTCTTTACCTTTCAAGCGGGCGTCGCTGCTGCCTAAGCGCTCCGCTAGCCCGGCCAAGCGTGGTGCCTGCGGGTCCGCATCGATCAAAGCGTATTTAATAGAAGAAGAGCCACAGTTAATGACCAGCACCGGTGCGTTCATAACCACCTTTGTAACGTAATGAGGAAGTTAAGGGAATAGACTTTAGTTTAACATGCTGCGACGCGGAAAATCAGCGAAGAATTTAGTTAGCCTTCTATGTAAAATGTCGGCATCCTGTTCCTTATATAACCCATCGTGAGCCGTTTTGTTCTTATGTCCTCGATTTCTAGCACTAAGCTGTTACCCCGCCATCTGGCCATTCTGTTAATGATGACCGTGGCGACCATGTTCGCTGCTAACCACGTTTCAGCCCGTCTGGCCTTCGATAACGGCACAGGGCTGCTATTGGCAGTGTTGATGCGCTCGGGCGTTGCCTGCTTGATTCTACTCTCGCTGGTGATTCTGCAGAAAAAGCGCCTTTGGCTGCCTGCCGGAACGTGGCCCTGGCAGCTGGCGGTGGGGCTACTCATTACGCTGCAAAGCGTTAGCCTTTACTCTGCCGTCGCGCGTCTTCCGGTGGTGATTGCTTTGCTGTTGGTGAATACCTTCCCCATTCAACTGGCGCTGATTAGCTGGGCGCTGGGCGGGCCTAGGCCTTCTTTACGTAGCTGTCTGATCATGGGCACCATTTTGATCGGCCTTCTGGTGGTGCTGGATATTCCCAGCTGGGTGGCTAACGCCGATGCCATGGGCCCTGAATGGCTGGCAGGCATTGGTTTTGGACTACTAGCGGCCTTTGCGTTTGCCTGCGCGTTGTGGGTCACCGAGCATCGCCTGTCTGGGGTAGGTAGCACGCTGCGCAGTCTGCTGACCATGCAAACCGTGTTCATCGCCATGATCATTGGAGGGTTTCTCGGGGCCATGCCGGGCGGTATGAGCCTGCCGGATAACAGTACTGGCTGGATAGGGTTAACGCTACTGGCGCTGCTGTACGGTAGTGGATTCTCGATTCTGTTTATTTTCGTGCCCCGGCTAGATATGGCCCGCAACGCTCCAGTGATGAACTTCGAGCCGGTGGCGTCGCTGTTGATAGCCTATCTGGTACTGGGCCAAATGCTCAGCCCTAGCCAACTCGTGGGCGGCGCGGTGGTGGTTGGGGGCATCGTCGTACTGAGCCTTTCCAAAGGGCGTTAGAAAACGTCATCAACAGCGCAAGAAAAAAGGAAACTCGATGCAAGTGCCAGTAGGTGAATTGCGTTCTTCATGGGCCTAGGCCACACTTCGAAAGCGTAAGGAAACACTGTTTTTTTAACTGAGGTGATCCCCATGAAGATGACCGTACTATCACTGACCTCTGCAGCGCTTCTGTTAGGTGCAGGTGCGTTTGCGGCATCCGCCCAAGCCCAAGAATCTTTCCAATACCCACAAGGATACGTGGGTGGCGATGCCATGTTTTGGAGCCTCAACCCTGACCGTGGCGACTCCCGTGACGATGTCGGCCTACGCCTGCGCGGTGGTGCCCAATTCAACGATTATTTCGCCCTCGAGGGCCACCTAGGCACCGGCGGTTCGGATCGCGGCGCCGATCTAGACCATCTGGCGGGTGCGTATGCTAAAGGCATCCTCCCGGTAGCGCCCAACTTCCGTCTTTACGGTTTAGCGGGTTTCTCCGAGGTCGAGATCAGCGATAATCGCGAAAGTGGTCTCTCTTACGGCGCGGGTGCCGAGATGGATATTGCTAACAACGTCTCGATTGGTGCCGACTACATGCGCTACCTGGACGAGTCCGCCTACGATTTCGATGCGGCGAGCGTAGGCCTTCGCTACCGCTTCTAACACGGCAAGCGTTTAGCGCTTATTCATCAAGGGAATAGGACCCCGCTGACCGAGCACAGACTCGGCAGCGGGGTTTTTTTTACGATTATTGTTAGCGTGCTAATAAATTTGTTAGACTAAGGTATTCCATCTAACGCTACCCCGAGTGCACGTGACCGCTTGGGGGCCAGTGAACGAGTAATACCCATGACCCCTGATCAACGATTTACCCGCTGGGTGAAAATAGCCCTGGCGGCGTTTGTAGTGCTGTTCGTCTATTTCTTACTCGCCGATAGCTTTATGCCCATGACTCCGGAAGCGCGCGCGATGCGGCCCGTGACGCGTATTGCGCCGGAGCTCAGCGCGCCGGTGAAAGACGTGGTGGTGCGGGACCATCAGCGGGTGAACGCGGGCGATGTGCTGTTTCAGCTAGATACGACGCCGTTCGAGCTGGCACGCCAGCAGGCTGCGCTGAATCGCGAGCAGGCCGAGCAGGAGAACGCTCGGCTAACCGCCGAATTGGCGGCGGCGCGAGCCTCGCTGGCATCAGCTCAAGCCACGTTCGAAGAGCGCAGCGGTGAGCGCCACCGCGCTGAGGCGTTGTTAGGGCGGCAGGGCATCTCCCGCCAGCAGTACGAGCAGCAAGTGGCCGCCGAGCATACGGCCCAAGCTGCCGTGACGTTTGCCCGCGCGCAAATCGATAGCCTAGAAGTGCAGCTAGGTGAAGAGGGCGACGCCAACCTGCGGCTGCGCCAGGCCGACAATGCGCTCGCCCAAGCCGAGTTAAACGTGGCCCGTGCCACGGTAAGAGCGCGGGAGGCGGGCGAAGTCACCAACCTGCAGCTACAGCCGGGGGATTACGTACAGGCCGGCCAGCCCGCCGTGGCGCTGGTGGCCAGCCGTGTCGACGTCGTGGCCGATTTTCGCGAGAAAAGCTTGCGCCACGTGAAGGAAGGCGACGAAGCAACGGTGGTGTTCGATGCGCTGCCGGGACGACTGTTGGCAGGCCACGTGAGCGCGTTCGATGCCGGTGTGCGGGAAGGGCAGCAAGTGGCCGACGGGCAGCTGGTGGACATTCCGACCTCCGACCGCTGGGTGCGCGATGCCCAGCGGGTGCGTATTCACATCACGCTGGACGAGCCTTTGGACGAGCTTCCGCCCAGCGGCGCGCGGGCCACGGTGCAGCTAGTGCCCGGCGAGCACGCGCTGGCCAAGCCGTTTGCCTGGCTGCAGGCTCGGCTCGTGAGCTGGCTTCATTATGTCTACTAAATCGCCTACTCAATCAAGTGCGCGTACGGGAACATCCGCTACGCGCTCAGTGCCCGCTTCCTCGGCGCTCAGTCAGAATGGGTTTAGCCAGAACGGACTTAGCCAAAACGGACTGCGCCAGTGCCTGCGGGTCGCGGGCGGCGGCACCTTGGGGTTCATCATCAGCCAATTGATGGGCTGGAATTACGGCGTCTTCTTTACCGTATTCCCGATGTTCTTGCTGGGGTTGGTGCCGGTGCTGAATGGCTCGATCATTCGCCAGTTTCTCTCCAACGTGAGCCTCAACGTGCTGGAGGTGAGCCTGGTGGTCGGGCTGTTAAAACACATGCCCGTGGTGATGACGCTGGTAGTGCTGGGGCTGTTTTTGCTGCGTTTCAACTTAATGGCCAAAGGCCCGCTGTTTCTGTTTGGTGCCAACGGAGTATTGACGCTCAGCATACTGCTGCACTTTGCCAGCTACCCCAGTGTGGATTTGAGCGACCTGTTGGCCAGCAACCTCATGGCCAGTGTGCTGGCGGTGTTCATCGCCATGCTAATGTACACCCTGTTCCCCGATAGGGAACCCCGCCAACCGCCACCCAGAGGCAGCAAATCGACGGCGCAAATCCGCCATGAAACCCTGATTGGCGGCATCACCGCCACGCTTTCGTTCGTAGTGTTTCAGGTGCTCGATCTGCGCGGGTCGCTCTCGGCGCAAATGGCCACCATCTTGATTCTGTTTACGCTGGGCTACTTTGGCGCGCAGGTGTCGGCGGCCAAGCGCGCGGTGGGCACGCTCTTGGGCTGTAACCTCGCGCTGGTGATGCAGCTGGCGCTCTACACCCAAAGCCACCACTTTGTGCTGGTGATTCTGCTTTATTGGCTGGGTTTGATGCTGTTTGCGCGGGAGCACATCTTGGAAGGCGGCGGTTCCGGCATCGGGTTTGGCGGGCTCACCACCATGGGCATTCTGTTCGGCCAGTCGTTGGGGCCACAGCAGGACTTGGTCTACAGCGCGCTGTATCGCTTTTCGTCCATGAGCATAGCGCTGATCGGCACGCTATCGGTGATGATTTGTCTGCACTATCTGCTCAACCGCTGGGAACCTACTCGCCTGCTCGAAAAGTAGTTGAGGTGATTTTTAACGACGGACTACGCTGAAAAGAGCCGCCGGGAAAGCTAAAGAAGCCGCAGGTAAGGCCACCGGCAGCAGCAAAGCCGCAGTCAAAGGCAAAGCCCAGCAAGCCAAAGGCGAACTGCAAAAAGGTAAAGGCGATGCCAAGGAAGGGGCCAAGAAGAACAAGAAGAAAAAGTGATGCTTGTTGCGCAAAAGGGACAACCGGAGCCCATGGCTCCGGTTGGGGTGTCACAGGGCTACACCTCCTGGTACAGCTCGCTGCCTTCCCGGCGGAACTTCTCCGCCTGCTCCTGCATTCCGCGTTTCACCGCTTCGGCATCGCCTTCAGCGGCGTTTTCCGGGGTGCGGTCGCGGTAGGTGTCGCGCACTTCCTGGCTGATCTTCATGGAGCAGAACTTCGGCCCGCACATGGAGCAGAAATGCGCCACCTTGGCGGAATCCTTCGGCAGGGTTTCATCGTGGTACTCCCGCGCGGTATCCGGGTCTAGGCCCAGGTTGAACTGGTCTTCCCAGCGGAACTCGAAGCGCGCTTTAGAGAGCGCGTTATCACGGCGCTGCGCCGCCGGATGGCCCTTGGCCAAATCCGCCGCGTGGGCGGCAATCTTGTAGGTGATGATGCCGGTTTTTACGTCATCTTTATTGGGCAGGCCCAAGTGCTCTTTCGGCGTCACGTAGCAGAGCATGGCGCAGCCAAACCAGCCAATCATCGCCGCCCCAATGCCAGAGGTAATGTGGTCGTAGCCGGGGGCGATATCCGTCACCAGCGGCCCAAGCGTATAGAAGGGCGCTTCGTCGCAGTACTCCAGCTGCTTGTCCATGTTCTCTTTCACCAGGTGCATGGGCACGTGGCCGGGGCCTTCGATCATCACCTGCACATCGTGCTTCCAGGCAATGTGGGTGAGTTCGCCGAGGGTTTTCAGCTCCGCCATTTGCGCTTCATCGTTGGCATCGGCAATCGAACCGGGGCGCAGGCCGTCGCCGAGGGAGAACGCCACATCGTACTGCTTGCAGATCTCGCAGATCTCTTCGAAGTGGGTGTACAGGAAGCTCTCCTGATGGTGATACAAACACCACTTCGCCATGATGGAGCCGCCACGGCTGACGATACCGGTGACGCGGTTGGCGGTGAGCGGCACGTAACGCAGCAGTACCCCGGCGTGGATAGTGAAGTAATCCACCCCCTGTTCCGCCTGCTCGATCAGCGTATCGCGGAAGATCTCCCAGGTGAGGTTTTCGGCGATGCCGTTGACCTTTTCCAGCGCCTGATAAATAGGCACCGTACCAATCGGCACCGGCGAGTTGCGGATGATCCACTCGCGGGTTTCATGGATGTTCTGGCCGGTGGAGAGATCCATGATGGTATCCGCCCCCCAGCGGATGCCCCAGGTCATCTTGTCCACTTCCTCCTCGATGGAAGAGGTGACCGCCGAGTTGCCTAGGTTGCCGTTAATCTTCACCAGGAAGTTGCGGCCAATGATCATCGGCTCGCTTTCCGGGTGGTTGATGTTGTTGGGAATGATCGCCCGGCCACGGGCCACCTCATCGCGCACGAACTCCGGCGTGATCTCCTTGGGCAGGCTGGCGCCAAAGCTCTGGCCTGCATGCTGATGGCCCAGAATGCGCTCTACTTCTGCCGTTCCCAACGCCTGGCGGCGCTGGTTTTCCCGCAGAGCGATGAACTCCATTTCCGGCGTGATGATGCCCTGGCGGGCGTAGTGCAGCTGGGTCACGTTCTTGCCCGCTTTCGCCCGGCGGGGCGTGCGGGTTAAATCAAAGCGCAGCTGGGCAAGCGTTGGGTCGTTGGCGCGGCGATTGCCGTATTCCGAGGTCGGGCCATCCAAAAACTCGGTGTCGTTGCGCTCTTCAATCCAGGCCCGGCGAAGCTCCGGCAGGCCTTGGCGCAAATCGATATTGGCGCTGGGATCGGTGTAGGGGCCGGAGGTGTCGTACACCAGCAGCGGCGGGTTCTGTTCATCCACGCCGCTGGTTTTGGTGGGCGAGAGAGTGATTTCCCGAAACGGCACGCGAATATCTGGCCGCGAGCCTTCCACGTACACCTTGCGCGAGCCGGGCAGCGGCGCCACGGCGGCGGCATCGACCTGGGCGGTTTCGGCTAAAAAGTGGGCGGTTTTGCTTTTGACGGTCTTAGTCATGACGGTTTCCTTGTTGTTGGTCATTATTCAGAAAGGTCTAAACCCATCTGCCAGAAGTCGATTTCCAGGCGGGTGGCATCGCGGAAGATTTTGCTCAGCTCAGCAAAACGGGCGGGGGTAACATCCGCCAAGCGGGCATCGAGCCACGCAAGCTCCGCTTGCATAGCAGCTTGGAACTCCTCGCCTTCGTACATGGCGATCCAGGCATCAAACGGGTTTTGCGCGCCGCGCAGCGTGGAAGGCTGCGCGTTCAGCCAGTTGGCGATTTCGCCGTAGCCCACCAGGCACGGGGCCAGCGCCACGTGCAAATCGAGCAGGTCGCCGCGGTTGCCGGTATCCAGCACATAGCGGGTGTAGGCCAGCGTAGCGCGGGCTTCGGGGAGTTCGGCAAGCTCCTGCTCGGAAATCCCCCACTCCTGACAAAAGCCCACGTGCAGGCCCAACTCCACGTCCACGATGGCTTTCATGCCTTCGTGGGCTTGGCGTAGATCTGCCAGGGTGGGGCTTTTGTAAGCGGCTAGCGCATAGGCGCGGGCGAAGTGGATCAAGAACAGATAATCCTGCTTCAGGTAGTGGCGAAACGATGCCTCAGGCAGCGTGGCGTTGCCCAGCTGGTGCACGAAATCGTGCTCGATATACGCGCGCCAATCGTCCTGGCAAGCGGTGGTGAGATCGGTAAAGCGGTAGCCCATGATGCCTCCGGTGGTACAGCGAACCGGCGCACGGGCGAAGGGAGAGTGAGTTGGGGCAAGGTATCAGGTGAACACGGCGCATCCCAACCACCGCTTGATTCCTACGCCGGTACTAGCCGGATCAGGTTCAACGGGCCCCGCCGTGACGACTTGCTGCAGCAGCCAGCCGTATAGCGATCTCAGCCGGTTCCACCGGCACCCCGTCAAGCAGTATTCAGCGCAGTGTAGGAGGCGAGAGGGGGAGATGCAAGGGGCGTTAGCTTGATCGAACACACGGGGTTCATGGAAGCATAACTGCCCTTCACTAACCCAATGGACTTCTGACACCCGCAAACCCATTGCCTAGCACATGGGTATATATTTGGGTGGTCTCGATACTTTTATGGCCCAGCAGCTCTTGAACAGTGCGAATGTCAGTACCTTGGCTTAGTAGCTGAGTGGCGAAACTGTGCCGCAAAGAGTGGCATGAGCCAGGGCGTGTTAAAGAAGATGAGCGCATGGCATATTTGACGGCTTTTTGGACGGCAGAGGCATGAATGTGATGTAGAACGACGCGCCCCCTCTCATCGAAGCAAGGCCTAGAGGAAGGGAAAAGCCACTGCCATGCAAGTGAAATACCCGCGTTCGGGTATTTACGGTCCAGAGCATATGGCAGTGACACAGGAGTAGCGTTGGCTTCAAGGCGAGCGTTCAGTTGTTGTTCTGCCATTTGTATATGCGTATGTAATGGCTGGACGCAAGAAGGCGGCAGTAGCGTGGTGCGGTCTTTGTTGCCTTTGCCTGCATACACCGTGATGATTTGCCTTGAGAAATCAATATCTTTGACGCGAAGCCGACAGGTTTCGGAGACACGTAAACCTGAGCCGTACATCAGTGAGGCCATGAGAAGCATAGAGCCAGACAAGTGCTGAAATACCTCCATTACTTCCTGATGAGAAAGCACCACTGGTAAGCGCTGAGGGCGCTTAGCTCGGCTAAATTGACCAATCTCGCCAAGCGGTTGGTCCAGCACATGGCGATAAAGGAAGACGATGGCATTGAGTGCTTGATTCTGTGTAGCCGCTGCCACGTGCCTTTCGATTGCCAGATACTCCAAAAATTGCCGTACTTCATGACCTGTTAGCGTGGCAGGGTGACGTAAGTTGTTGAACCGAATGTAAAATCGAATCCAGTAACAATAGGTTTTTTCGGTGCGTAAGCTATAGCGCTTGACCCTCATGGTTGCCTTGACGCGTTCCATCAGTTTCATGGGAGAATGCCTTAATAATGCTGTATGTAAAAATAGTATTATTGGGGCGAGCAAAACGCGCAAGCCTGCGAATTTTGGCTACATCGCCAAAATTCTCTTTGCACGCTGTAGAATCAATGAGGTAGATTCAATTTGGTGGCTATGAAACCTCAGTCATTGTGATGTCACGTTCATTGAGGTTTCATGGCAGGGCGTATAATCACTGTTATGTTTTAAGGAGGTAGTTTGAGTAAAGTCGTTGGACGCTGGCGAATTAAGTGGATGGAAATGTGGGATCAAGACTTTGTTGATCTTATCGAGCCCGGATACTTCCAGTTCGATGAAGATGGCCTCGGCTTTTTTGTATTCGGAGCAGTTGAGGGCCAAATCGACTACCGCATTCCAGATGATGGAGGGCGAGTCGAGTTTTCTTGGTCTGGAAATGATGATGGTCGTGAAAAGTCTGGCCGTGGTTGGTTTCAGTTTTCATCTTCAAATTCAGCGAAAGGGGAACTCTTCATTCATTGTGGAGACGAGTCGGCCGTAGAAATCGAATATCAAACATAACCAGGCGCGGCACTCGGATGCCTTTGTCTCCGCTTCGCTACGTCAAAGTCACCGGTGCGCTAAGCGTTAACCCTTGTGACCAGTATCTTGCAAAACTCCGTCAATGACGTATATTGACTGTCATGTTTACCATCATCGAAACCCCTACATTTGAAGCAGATGCCAGAAAAATCTGGACTGAGGAAGAGCGAAGCGCTTTCTTTGCCTGGCTTGCGGCAAGTCCGGAAATTGGTGACCCCATTCCGGGTAGCGGCGGATGTAGAAAGGTTCGTTGGTCGGTAGCGGGTTCAGGGAAGCGCGGTGGGGTGCGAGTCATTTACTTCACCAAGTTGGCAAATGGTGAGATCTGGTTATTGGTGATCTACAAGAAAGCCGTCAGGGGCAATATACCCGCTCATATCCTGAAGTCGATTCGTGAGGTATTGGAAAATGAGTGACGAGAC
>NZ_LVIA01000027.1:0-86138 GCF_001596805.1 Halomonas sp. KX33721
GTGCCGGTGGAATCGTCACCTGCCGATCCGGGAACAGCATGAGAAGTTGAGTCGTAAGATCCAAGGTCACGTTGCCTACTACGGTATTCGCGGCAATATGCGATCCATACAGACGTTTCGCCATCGGGTGAAGTGGTGCTGGATCAAATGGCTGAGCCGGCGATCCCAGAAGGCAAGGATTGTGTGGCGGAATGCGCTTCAACTCTTTAAGTTACTGCCGTTTCCCAAGGCGAGGATCGTTCACCCATGCTGATCCTTCAGCGAAACTGATGGTTGAAGAGCCGGATGCGTTAATTGCGCACGTCCGGATCTGTGGGGGGCCGGGTCGAGCAATCGCTCGGTCTACCCGACCATCTTCGTTTTCAGGTCGGCCTCGTGAATAAGCCGAGGTTAGTGGCAGTATTGGCTACATACTTCTGTAAACGGGTATAGGATTTAAGAAAGTTGAAAGAAGAGTGTGACTCCGATAGGTCGATATAGTGGCTGTTTTTTACTAAGCATACGTGCATAGTAAGGTTTTGCTAGTTTCTAGTGTTATGAATTTAGCGATAACGACACGGCAAAGCAAGGGCACTTTATGGATCACCTAAAGGGTTGGATTTTCTCATATTTAAATAAAAGAGGCCTCTCTGCTCCGACTGGTTCACCTCTTTATAGCTATGCTACTACTGATAATGAGTATCAATTTCTGAGCGCTGCTTTAGCAGCAAATGCAGAGGAGCGACACGATCCTATATTTAGAATTTATTGGGCTGCGGGCTTTTGTATCTTTGTATCTGAAAAATACCGTAGAGAGTATGAGTCTCACTGGTCGTGGCAAGCTTTTGATGCCGAGTTGGAGATCCAGGGGCAGCCTAACGACAGAGCTGAGTTGGTCAGACTCGGGCTGAAATTTTGGGAGCGCCCGCTGCGCTATCGTGAGCAGCGCGCTGATTACCTGGGATCTCTGTTTGCAGAAGGAGGCTTGCCATGGCGGTTACTGCAAAATGAGCAGCATGGCTTTGGCCGTGCCATCAAAGCGGGGTTGAATTACAGAAATGCCGGGCAAGAAACCGTTGCGGTGATCCGCCAGTATGAGGCGTTTTTCCCGCAGTCTTTTCGAAATGACCAAACCTATCAGCTGATGGTCAGTACGGTGAGTACCTTGAAACGGCTGGCCAGTGAGTATGAGCTTGATCAGCAGAGTGACCCGGCGGCTTTCCTAAACCAATATGCACCCGGATGGCGTGAACACTTTCCTCTGCCACTTGAGGAAGATAACGGTGTGGCCCTGGTCAATGAATGGCTGGTGGATGCGAGTGTGCAGGTTAAAAAGCGTCAGCAGGCGCGCGATTCGGCCCAGGCGTTTACCTGCGAGCATTGGCTTAGCGGTTCACTGGCATCGCCAAGGTTGGAGGCGCAGGTATGGCTGAAAAAATCACTTCAGATAGAGATTGAAGGGCACTCGATTACCAACAGTCGAGTTGAATTGGCCCTTTATGAAGGCGAGCGCCTGGCGCTGAAGCTAGGAGTGGATTACGGGCAGATTGAAGGCCATCTTATGACGGTCAGGCTGCCGGTCGAGACGGCCACCGTCAGCCGTCAACAGCCGAATCAGCCGCTCTTGCTGGTGGTTTCCTGTGCGGGTAAGCGTCTGGATACCCGAGTGATTCAGTCCAGCGAGACTGATTGGCAGCTTCTGCCAGCGGTCTTTGTGGAACACGACGAGGTTACTCGGTTGGTGGGCGTTGCCTCGGTACAGTACTTGGCGGCTGAGGCTCTGTTGCGTGTACCGCCAGGCATGCAGGCCCCGTATGCTGATGTCTTGCAAATAGATGATCTGGGTGGGCATTGGTATCGCATCAGTGGGACTTGCGTACTGGAACAAGATAGTGCTCGTTATGTCATCGAACCCGGCAAAGACGCCAACAAGACGCGTGTGGTATGGCAGGGCTCCATGTCGTCGCGAAGTACCTTGCCGGTGGCGAGCTGGCGGGGCTGGCCACGCTGCCAGCTTTTGGATACGCATGACCAGGCACAGGAACCTGCAGGTTTCAGGGTCAACGGACGCCAGGTTACTACCTTGGAAGCTCTGCCCAGTGCGGGCAGTTTCAAGGTGGAGGTGCTGGGCGAAGGTCAGCGAGTGGTTGCCCGACGCACGCTGGGTATCTTGCCGCGTGACTTGGCAATATCTGCGCTACCGGCGTCCTCAAAAGCGCCAGCACGCCTTATTATCCGCAGCACGACGGCGCTGGAGGTACGTGTACTCAACCCTGAATTAGGTTTCAGCGTGGAACACGAGGGACTCGACAACCGGGTTTATATTGAGCCTAACAGGCAAGCGCCTGCGTTTGTGCAGCTTGATATCCGTGATTTACGTTCACCGCAGGGGGTGGTGGTACGCCTACCTTATCCCGAGGAAGGCGCTCAGCTGCTGAAGGCAAATGGTGAGCCTTTAACGAGTACCGGACTAACGCTAAGGGATGTACTGGGTACGACGTTGGCCTTGACGCCACCCCCGGATGTGGCACGTACATTTTGTGTCACCATTGAGCTAATGGGTCAGACGATCCGCCTGGAGCGGCAGTACCATTATCGTGTAAAGAATAGTACGTCCGAGGTCAGCCTCTATTCACTTTACGATGATATGCTTGCCTTACTGAGCGGTAGTGCCGAGCAGGATGCCACTTTGCGTTGTCGCGTGGAAACATCCCAGCTACACAAGCAGTTTTATATATACCCCTACCAAGCAGTAATACAATTTACAAATAAATACTGTGAGTTTTTTGAGCTAGTCGATCATTCCAACAATCCTCTGATGTATCGCTGTGAAGGAACAACCGTAATGGCGATGCATTTAGCAAATCCGGAAAGTGCACCAGTGGCTATTTTACCCAGTGCGACCAATGGCGTCGTCACCGGGTTTTATGAGCTTCCAGAGGCTTTGTATAAAGATGGACCCTGGCTTTTATACCCTGCCGAGAATGCCTCAATCATCTTCAGACCAGCCATTCATGTGCCTGATCCTGACATCTGTCAGGCGAGTGAAGAGACCGAAATAAAAACGTTGCATGCCGCTGCCCGCTATTATCACCCTCAGCATTACCCGCAAGCCTTTGATGGGGTGCTCGACGCCATGGCGGAGGACTTCTTTCACTCAGGATGGAGTTATATGGCTGAGTTAAAGGCCAACTACGCCCATTTGCCACTCTCTTCCCTGGAGAGCTGGAAGCATCTGGCACGCCACCCAGAGGCCATGGCATTGGCGGTGTTTCGACTTGAAATAACGCCAGATGTTGCCCAGCGCCTAGCTCATGAACTGGCAGTGATCTGGGAAGTGATCACGGTGGCACAGTGGCAGGCGGCTGTGCAGTGCTATATCAATGCGTTGGCGAAAGAGTTTGGTCTTCCAGCGTCATTGCTGGGTGAACGGGTCAGTGATCGCATGGCATTGCTCAGTGTTCAGGTGCCGGTTTTCAGGAATTTTGCCGAGATGTTGTGTCAGCCAAGTCAGCCAAGTCAGCCATTAACTACTGCCCCACCTCTACAGGTGATATTGCCTGGTTGGCTGAATGTATTGCGTGCTCAGCACGATCAAGACGAATGGCCAACCCATCTGGGGCGCTCGCTAAGCCAGTGGCTACAGCAACAGGAACACCTGACCTGGCTGGTGGACTGGCTGGCCGAGCGTGAACTGCCCGAGCATACCTATGCGGTTATTCTCATACCGATATTTGCGGCGCACCTGACCGCCGGAAGTGTTGCGTTAAATGCTTTGCCCGCGGAAGACGCTGAACGGCGTTTTGCGTTCCGGGTGTTATCCGACTTTGACCGAACCCTATGGTATGAGCCTGTGTACTCGGCTTGTCTATCCAATTTGTTGAAGGCCAGGGAGAGTGATGCATGAGCGGTAATTTTACAGGCTTGATAAATCAGTCGTTGAAGCGTTCGCGTGAAGCCACGTTGTCCGTTCTGGGCATCAATGAGGCAGGGCTGCGTACTCATCTCGCCGAACAAATGCATGACCGCATGGGCGAGGAGGGCTGCTTTCTAGCGCCGCCGGTATTTGAACATACCTTTGGCTGGCAGCCAGGTGAGGTCACCCTGGCAGATTTGCAGGACAGCCTGCTGTCTAAAACGGTGGTTAGTGCACTGACGGCGGACACTGGGCACGGGTTTGACGCGGATATGTATCCCTATAAGCACCAGCTGGAAAGCTGGCAGACATTGCTGGCTGATAAGCCGATGTCGGCGGTGATCACGACGGGTACCGGGTCAGGCAAGACGGAATGTTTCATGGTGCCGATCCTGGAGGATCTGGTGCGTGAGTACGAGCAGCAGCAGCGCCCGCTGGTCGGCGTAAGAGCGCTATGTCTGTATCCGCTGAATGCCTTGATCAATTCCCAACGCGAGCGCCTGGATGCTTGGACATCACCTTTTGAGGAGGGTGTTCGTTTTTGCCTGTATAACGGTAATACCAAGGAACGTGTTCCACAGCCGCATCAGCACCTACGCCCTAACGAGGTGCTATCGCGTAGGCTGCTCCGCCAGCAGCCTGCTCCGATCCTGATGACCAACGCCACCATGCTGGAATATATGCTGATCCGGCAGGTCGATGAGCCGATTCTGAAAATCTCACGCGAGCAGCAGTCGCTGCGTTGGATAGTGCTGGATGAAGCGCATACCTATATCGGCTCGCAGGCGGCTGAGTTGTCGTTGTTGTTACGCCGGGTGGTAGAAGCTTTCGGCAAGCAGGCCAGTGAGATTCGCTTTGTGGCCACCTCCGCGACCATCGCGGGTGAAAAAGCAGCGCAACGGCTTCAGACGTACCTGGCATCGCTGGCTGGCGTGCCGGATGAACAGGTAGTGGTGATCGGTGGTTCGCGCCAGGTGCCAGCTGTCACGCCTCGGAAACCCGCTAATCTGAGGCTTGAAGAGATCAGCCAGATTGAGCCGGATCAACAGGTATCGGCGAAACGCTATGCAGCCCTGATCAACCATCCGCTGGCCTACCGCCTACGTGAAGCCGTGGTGAATAACGAAAAGCCACTGGATTTGAACGACCTGATGAGTGTCGTTCGTTCAGACCTGGAAAGCAGCCAGACAGCGGCCCGCCAGCAGGAAGTGCTGCAATGGCTAGATCTGATGGCGGGTACTTCACCGGCAGAGGGTGAGCCGCCTTTTCTCAAGCTTCGCTGCCATTTGCACCAGCGCATGATGCACGGGCTCTGGAGCTGTGTTGCCCCAGGGTGCCAGGCAAAATCTGCGCATCTCAGCCAATGGCCGTTCGGTAAGGTATACGTGACCCAGCGAGCCCGCTGTGAATGTTCGGCACCGGTGTATGAAGTGGCGTTCTGCAATGAGTGTAAAAAGCCACACCTGGTGGCTGAGGATGCCGGCGGCACCCTGAAACAGGCAAGCCCCTATGCTGGTGATGAATTCTCGCTGCAGGATGACAGGGATGAAGAGGTACCGGAGCAGCAGGACACCCAGTATAGCGACCAGCAGGCGGTTGTTCTGGCACCAGCCTCAGCCGAGGGGTATCAAGATAGACCGCTGGATCTTGACTCTGCAGAACTTGGGGCGTTGAACGGGTCATCGATCATCACGGTACATGTATCCACTGAATATGGCTCAGCGTGTATTCAATGCGGCGACGCAGGGCGTCGGCCTGCTGGGTTTCTGAGGAAATGCTATCTGGGCGCGCCTTTTTATGTCAGTAATGCGGTGCCGACTGTATTGGAGTTTTGCCCTGACCCGGAAGGTATGACACCGGAAGCTTTGCCCGGGCGAGGCCGCAAGCTAATTACCTTTACCGATAGCCGCCAGGGAACCGCGCGTATGGCGGTTAGGATGCAGCAGGAGGCGGAAAGGTCACGGCTCCGAGGGCTGGTGTTTGAGATACTGCGTAACCGGCAGGCGGCAGGTAACATTAATGTTGCTGGGTTAAGCCAGGAAGACGAAGAACAGCTTGAGTACGCTAGGAAGTTCGAGTCAGTTGGCTTGAATGATGAAGCAAAAAAGATACGCGATAAGATCCAGAAAAAACTTGAAGAGGCGACTAACCCTAAACAGATGTGGGTAGGCTGGCGCGAACTGATCGACGAACTGGCCGCGACCAACGATATCAGGCACTCGATACTGGACTACAACCGCTACGCCAACCCTGAATTCTTTGATGGCAGCAATAACAGTCTAACTTTGGCGGGCTTGCTGCTTCTTAGGGAGTTTGCACGGCGGCCAAAAAACCAGAACAGCACAGAAACCCTGGCGCTGGTGCAAGTGGGATATCAGGGGTTGGATCAGGTGAAGACGCTACCGCGCGAATGGGCGGAAACTAAGGTACCGAAGGTGGGAAGCCCTCATGAAAATGAGCCTCTTTCTCTGCAGGACTGGAAAGATTTTCTCAAGGTGGCGCTGGATTTCTATGTGCGGGAAAACACCTACTTTGTGATTAACGACAGTGAGCGCCAGTGGTTAGGGGCAAAGTTTTCTTCTAAACAGTTGGTGCCTCCCAATCCGGATTATCAAGACACTGCGTGCGTTAAATCCTGGCCGCAGTTAAAGCCGGGTAACCGGCAGCCATCGCGACTGATCAAGCTGTTGCTGCACGGTGCTGGCCTTGACTCTGATTCAGCGATCAGTCGTGACAAGGTGAATGCGTGGCTGAAATCGGCCTGGGAAGAGTTGACGCGGTTACAGATTCTGCAAAGCCAGGGTGGGGATGGCTATACCCTGAACCGCAATATCATTACCTTTGCCTTGCCTCAGAGCGCCTGGGTATGCCCGATCAGCTACCGATTGATGGATACCACCTTCAGGGGGCTGACACCCTATATTCCCAGAAAAGCAGAGCGCACGCAGCTGGAGTGCCAGCCTGTCGGCCTGCCGGATTTCACATCACTGGCACCGCAAGGGGAAGCCGAGGGCGCGCTTACGGCGATTCGTGGGAAAGTTGCTCGTAACGAAACGGTTCAGAAGCTGCGCCAGCAGAACCTGTGGAGTGATATTTCAGACCGCACGGTAGAAGGTGGTTTCTACTATCGCACCGCCGAGCATTCTGCCCAGCAGTCGGCACAGCGCTTGCAAAAGTATGAAGCCTTGTTTCAAAGCAGCAAGATCAATGTACTGAACTGCTCGACGACCATGGAGATGGGCGTTGATATCGGTGGTATCTCGGCGGTGGTGATGAACAACGTGCCGCCGCATCCAGCAAATTATCTGCAGCGGGCTGGCCGTGCAGGCCGCCGCAGTGAACCCAGAGCAGTTGCCTACACCTTGTGCAAGGCGGACCCGCACAATACGCGTGTTTTCAACCACCCGAAATGGGCATTCAATACGGCTATTCCGGCACCGGTCATCACGCTGAATGCCCAGCCCCTGGTACAGCGACACGTTAACGCCTACCTGCTGGCGGCCTTTCTGAAAACTTTCTCTCCGGCGGAGGGTGATCGTACCCGGCTAACCGTTCAGTGGTTCTTTAACGCTGACGAAGGCATGGTCGAGCGCTTTGTTGACTGGCTAGGCAGTGATGCGCATGCGTTAGAACAAGGCATCAGGCGTATTGTCAGGCGCACATCAGTGGAGCTGACCCGTTTGGAGACGCTGCTCAGCCGTGCTGCAGAGGCTATTCGTCAGATAGGTGATAACTGGCAAGCCGAATACAGGCTGATTAAACAACGTATTGAAACAGCCGCTGACGAACGCTATCAGCGCGCGCTGGAGCGTGAAAAAGCCCGTCACGAAGGTGAGTATCTGCTCAAGGAGCTGGCTGCCAAAGCCTTTCTGCCAGGGTATGGATTCCCGACCAACGTGGTCGCACTGAGTACCTACAATGCTGAGGATTTCAGGAACGGAAATCAGGCTCAACATACTCAATCAGAACGTGAAGATAATATCTTTACCTACAAGGAGCAGCCATCCCGCGGGCTGGATATTGCGGTCAGGGAGTATGCACCTGGCGCGCAGATCGTTATTGATGGACGCGTCTACCGTTCGGCGGGCGTCAAGATGCAGTCTTACCAGGAAGGGACTGCTGGTATTCACCAGAAGTTTGATGTGAGTTGGCAGTGCGCTACCTGTGGTATGCCTGATTATAAGAATAACGCCTACTCCCACTCGAATGATCTGCACTGCTCGCATTGTGACGCAGCTATTCCAAGCGCCAAGGTCAGGAAAGTGCTTCGGCCTATGGGATTTGTCACCGATTTCTTTGAGTCGACTACTAATGATGTCTCGACCCAGAGATACATACCCGTGGAGCGACCTCTGGTCTATGTCGACGGAACTGTCATTGCACTGCCTGACCCCGACTGCGGTTATGTAAGGTTCGGAGAAGAGGGGCAGATGGTGGTGCGCTCTGGCGGCGAGAACGGTACAGGGTTTGCGATATGTATGCGTTGCGGGCGAGCAGATTCAATGACCTCTAAGGGGGAGCTGCCTTCTGAGATGCAGCCTGATAAGCCACACCGCCCTGTGGGTGGTGCTGTGGGCAGCAAGGTTAAACAGGAGTGCACCGGTGAGGCGGTGTTGGGTGATATTCACCTGGGCTATCAGGCAAGAACGCATGTTGTAGAATGGGTACTGAAAAACCCGCTGACAGGGGGATGGATTCCGGACACTGAGCAAGGAAAAGTGATTGCCATGACGCTGGCGGTTGCACTGCGCGATGCGGTGGCCGGTCAGTTGGGTATCGCCAGTAGTGAAATGGGGTTCGGCGCTCGGCCTGACCGTAGCCTGGAAACGGGAGAAAAGCGCTATGTCGTTCAGGTGTACGATAATGTTGCGGGTGGCGCGGGCTTCGTGCTGACCGCTCTGAACCAGATGACTGACTTGCTACAAGCTGCTTTTGAAAAGCTTAACTGTTCAGCCGACTGTGAAACCGTTTGCTCATCATGCCTTGCCAGTAAGGATAGCCGAGTGGAATTTGAACAGCTGGACAGGCGACTAGCAATCAAATGGCTGAAGGAAGGGCAGTTTCGTCAGCACCTGGCGCTGCCTGAGCGTTTCAGCGCCCTGGATGGAGCGAGCTATTGGCCTTTTGGGCCAGATCGCTTTGTTCGCCACTGGCTGAATCGTTCTGCCCGAGAGATATCTGTTCGCCTGGTTGGTAAGCCAGAAGAGTGGAATCTGGGGGCGCCTGATGTTCGCCGCCAGTTAATGGCTTGGAAAGTGACGGACGGTTGCCAGGTCAATATCGTGCTTGAAACCCAGGATCTTCCGGCCGCTATCAAGGAAGAGCTGGCGCTGTTGGCACGTTTCGGTATCCGGATTGTTCATCATCAGGCGGTTATGCCTGAGGGCATTGTGCCGCTCGTTCAGCTGATCACTGCCGAGGGAAAAGCGGCGACGCTGCTGACCGATAGCCCACATGCCGGTATCCCGGGCATGGGCTGGCTAACAGCACACGATGCCAGCATTTGGGTAACCTCCGAGCAATTGCCAGCCTGGGAGTTATCGCCTGTTGATACGGATGGCTGGTTAGGTCTCTATGAAAGTGCCACTGTGCTTGAGGTGACACGAGAACTGAATGGGCCTATTGCTGAGCTATCTGGGCGCTGCAAAGCCTTGCTGACCGATAAAGCACCCACCTTCATGGCGCGTTTACAAAGCGAGAAAGTGGTTTTAATTCACTACGAAGACCGCTATTTACGCTCCCCTTGGGCCGTCATGCTTCTAATGGGGTTTATGCAGATTATTCCAAGCGAGGCTGTCGAAGCTGTCAGTGTTGATGTCGTCTCGGCGCCTGATAATGGTAGGGGCTCGCGTTTGTGGGATAACTGGGCGTGTCAAGAGGATATGCGTCAGGTGCTAACGCAGTGGCTATCAGCGATTCTAGACGCGAGAACAGAGGTGAACATCAGCAACACGCTGGCGGAGGTCAGCCATCGACGTGTACTGACGTTGACTCTTGAATCGGGTAAACAGCTGAGACTGGCCTTTGATCAGGGGATGGGGTATTGGCAGTGCCATAGCACGGTGCATGGCTTAAAGCGCTTGGACTTTAACCAGCCAGTTGAAAATCAGGTTAAGCAAATGCTGGAAAGCTGGAAGCATGTTTCTCTACTGAATTCTGGCGAATGGCCAACGGATATCGCGCTTTATGAGGTAAGTTGATCACAGAGTTGGAAATTCACGCAGTTGGAAATTGCCAAAGCGGTCTATCGATGACCGCTTTGGCCCTAGGTACGAATTTTAAATGACTGTTTGGTAATAATTAGACAATCGTCTTGCCTATTGCATCTTGGTGTACTTTGAAGGCTGCTTGATAAAATCAACAATATCTTTCGGACTAAAAGTTTGCGTCTTATTGTTGATGTAGATTAGTGTGTCATTGATATAGCCACTTTATTTTAGACAATGGCAGCACTAGTGCCTAGTCGGCCCAATGGAAGGCGAATACGCCAGGTATTGTTTAACGCTCTGCCTTTTTTACCCAATTCAGCAAATAGCAGGATTGGCATGCCGCTAAACGCACCCGGCTGGTCGGTATATCCCTTGACCCCGTCTCATTCACGAGGGTGCTGTTGGGCCGGGCTGAAGCTTCCAACCGTCAGATTCGCTCATCAGGATCCACATCTCTGGCGGAAGAGGCTACTGGCTAATGCCTGAATGCTGCTTTGTTGATGCTTCCATATGACTTTTTGTTATCAATGTCGGCTTTCAAAGCAGCCGTGATCGCCGACCGCCGCTGCGGTCGCTCGCTTTCTGGTGCTGTGGTGGTCTCGCAGGAGCGTCAGCTCAGCGGGGCCAGCTTCGGCAGCCCCTTCAGCAGCGTCGGCCACCACTTGTCGGCAGCGGCGCCGAGATGAACGGTGATTCGCCGAGCGTGCAGCCTCAGCGTGGCGGCAACCTTGAGCACCTGCTCGCGCATCCGGCTCAGGCTCCAGCCTTGCCGAGTTTGCCGCTCCAGGAGGCAGCGCAGGCCATGCAGGACCTGGTAGGCGTAGAGGCTGAGCAGCAGACTCACCTCGTTGCGCGCCATCACGTCCTGAACGGTGGAGGCACCACGATTGGTCGACGAGAGGTGCACGTCGAGCGCCGACTTCACCTCGCCCATATGGGCTTCGGCGCTGCCGCGCTTGCGATAGAGTGCCAGGACCTTCTCCGGCGGCCAGTCGAACTTGCTGAGGTTGGTGACCAAGAAGAAGGCATGCAGCAGCAGATCATCGGGGCGCTCTTGCACCACCAACACCACGCGCCGTGGTGCCGGCCAGGAGCCGGCTTGGTACTCCAGATCGTGGCACCATTCCCGCGCCTGCTCGGGCGGCCGGCCGCGTGGCCGCTTCAGGTACGGTGCCGCCAGCTTCTGTAGGCCTTTGTGACTGCGCAGCCGGCCCAGGTACTCGAGAAAGAAACGCAGTGTTCGGGCATTACGAAGCAGGCGCTCACGCCGGAAATACGGATCCTTACGAGCAATGCCGATGGCACGTAGCTTAAGACTGCCCGATCAGAGCCCTCGTGAATGAGGCGGGTCTATGTGAAGAGGTACACCGCTTACTCGGTGGTTACGGAACTGATCACGCGATTAATTTTGAATAGGCACTTGGCAAGAGTGAAAGAGTGGCTAGTAAACGCTTTTTTATAACGTTGCCATACACCATGTAATTGAGCCCTCCTGTGGTTAGGGAATCCAGTAAAGTTAGATTAACTGTGTGGCGATGTCATCTTTATTCTGTTATCGCTACCCATAGCGATGTGTCACAGCTAGCTGGTAGTCTTATTCCTCTTTTTAAGAGAGCACACTATGCCGCCCACAACCCCCACAATGGCCGCGTCTCCCTATGCTTCACGCCGTGAGATTTTCGGCTGGGCGATGTTCGATTTTGCCAATCAAGCGTATACGCTGCTGATTATTACCGTGGTATTTGGTGAGCTGTTTACTACCGTAATTGTCGGTGAGCGTAACGATGGCTACCGCTTAGCTAACTTTTTATGGAGCTTGGCCTTAGCCATTAGTTATTTACTGGTGGTGATCAGCGCTCCCCTGTGTGGCGCCATCATGGATTACCGTGCTGAAAAAAAGCGCTTTCTTCTGTTTAGCTACATGGCGACGGTGGCAACCACGGCCATGCTCTACTTCGTTGAGCCCGGCTACGTGGTGTTAGGCCTTCTGTTAATCGTACTCTCAAACTACGCCTACTCCATGGGAGAGTCATTTATTGCCGCTTTTCTGCCAGAGTTAGGGCCGCCGGATGCGCTGGGTAAAATTTCCGGCTTTGGTTGGGCATTGGGCTATATTGGCGGCCTATTGGCCGCAGGGTTTACGCTGATTGTGCTAGGAGAGGCAACGGCTGACAATTTTGAGCGTATTCGCTGGGTAGGGCCTTTTGCAGCAGGGTTCTTTTTTAGTGGCGGCGATTCCCACTTTTTTATGGCTGAAAGAGCGCGGTGTACCTAAACCCCATGGCGTTTCTTATCGGCAAATTGCCCGGCAGCGGATTTTGGGTACTTTTCATGAGCTGCGCTACTTCAAAGACTTAAGCGTTTTCTTAGTGTCACTTCTATTTTCGATGGCAGGGGTTTACATCATTATCGCTTTTGCTTTTATCTACGGGGCCCAGGTGATTGGCTGGGATGAGAGCGTGCGCAATATCATGTTTATTATTGTGCAGGTCACCGCTGCTGCGGGAGCCATCGGATTTGGGTTTTTACAAGATAAACTGGGCGCTAAACACACTTATCAAATGACACTTGCTCTCTGGGTTGCGGCTATTGTCGCGATCTGGGCAACGCCGGCGTTAACCGAGTGGCTCAATCAGCAGTTTGGGTGGCAGTGGCAGGCACAGCACTTGTTTTTAGTGGTCGGCTGCTTAGCCGGGTTGAGTTTAGGCTCTAGCCAGTCGGCCAGCCGCGCGCTGGTGGGTGTCTTTTCACCGCTGGAAAAATCAGCGGAGTTTTTTGGCTTCTGGGGCTTGGCAAACAAACTGGCGGGGGTGCTGGGCATCGTCATGTTAGGGGTGTTGCAAACGCTGATTGGCCTTCAAGCGTCTATTCTTTTATGTGTTGGGCTATTTATTGCAGCGATGCTAATTTGCGTAGGCGTCAATGAGCGCCGTGGCCGTGAGGCGGCAGTGGCCTGGAAAAGTTCTTGATGCCGTGAGGTGAATAATGGCAAGACACAGGCCACAGCAGGGCGGCATTGTGATGATGCTGCTATTTTGGGTGCTGTTAATGGCGGTAGGAACGTGGTGGATTCAGGGCGGTCTTGACGACATGCTGCACCCTAACGTGAACATCATGAATACCTCCCCAGACAATGGCCCGGTAACACTAAAGCGTAACCGAGCAGGCCATTTTGAAGCACCGGGTCAGATCAACGGTGAGCCTGTGACGTTTTTGTTGGATACAGGCGCCACTTATGTAGCGGTGCCTAGTGAGCTAGCTAAAAGGCTAAGCTTAGCGCCAGGGCGTCGTGCTTGGTTTAACACCGCCAATGGCCGTGTCGAGGGTAATCTGACTCAGCTAGATGAAGTAGTGCTGGGCGGTATTCAGATGAACAACGTGCAGGGCTCTATCAGCCCCGGCATGGAGCGCGATACGGTGCTGCTTGGGATGAGTTTTTTAAACCAGCTAGCGATTGAGATTCGCGGCGGGGAGATGGTGCTGCGCTTGCCAGAGCCTTAGGGCGACTTGTGCGCACTGCAGTCATGTGCTTAGCTGAAGACTCATGGATGCCAACCGCTAAGGAGTTGCTATGGGTATTGAAGTCGGTGGTTTGCTCGGTCTTATTTGGCTCATCATTGTGGTATGGGCCATCGTTAAAGTGGCAAAAAGCTCGGCTAGCGGGCTTGCCAAATTGCTATGGATTATCGCGCTACTGGTGTTTCCCCTGGTGGGGTTGATTGCTTGGTTCCTGTTCGGCCCCAAGGGATAGCCATCTTAACCATGAAGGCGTACATGAAGGCGTATTAAAAAGGCAGGCCTCGACAGGCCTGCCTTTTCTTTATATGCGCACCGTTAATCGAGCGAATCGTTGCTTTCGCTGGGCGGCGCTTTGTAGTGCCCGGGAATTTTTAACTTCTCTCCGTTGGGCAGGTCGCGCACTTGCGTTGGTACATAGACACGCTTAATGACACTTTTAGCTTTGCCATCTCCCATGGCGATCTCCTCCTGTCAGATTGTCGACAGTTTGCCACCTCACATTAGCGCTTGGTGGTGGAAGAATCAAGTTGCTCAAGACGCCCTCTAGCTAGGATGCATACGCAACGTTAATCAAGAGGCAGGCGTTTGCAAGGTTTTAAGGTATCCTGGAAGCTATCCACAACCTGCTTTTGCACAGGGTGAGCGGGTGATAATACAAACTGCCTAAGCGGAGTGAAGGAAAAGGATGGTAGATCATTTGGAACAGCAATTTCAAGCACTTGGGGCGCAGGAATCGGTAACTCCCGACTACCCTGACCAGGATCATGTGCTGATTATTGAAGATGATCAGCGCTTGGCTGAGCTCACCCGCGATTATCTGGAAGCAAACGGCTTTCAGGTGACGCTAGAAGCGGATGGTGCCAAAGGCGTAGATCGTATTTTAACGCTGCAGCCGGACCTAGTGATTTTGGATCTGATGCTACCCGGTGAAGATGGTTTAGCCATTTGCCGCCGCGTGCGGCCCAACTTTGCTGGCCCCATCATGATGCTGACTGCCCGCACCGATGACCTTGATCAAGTGCTCGGGCTAGAAATGGGCGCGGATGACTATGTGCCCAAACCGGTGCAGCCCCGCGTGCTGCTAGCCCGTATGCGTGCGCTTCTGCGTCGCGCAGATGCGCCAGCCCCCGACGGTGAAATACGCCTTAAGTTTGAGAACCTGGAGATTGATAACGCCACGCGGGAAGCCTGGCTCTCCGGTGAGCGTATCGACCTGACCAGCGCAGAATTCGACCTGCTGTGGCTGCTAGCGCGTAATGCTGGCCGTGTGCTGACCCGCGAAGAGATTTTCAGCGACTTGCGAGGCATTAAATACGACGGCCAAGACCGCTCTATTGATGTGCGCGTATCGCGTATTCGCCCAAAAATTGGCGACGACCCTAACCAGCCGCACCGTATTAAAACCGTGCGCAGTAAAGGCTATCTGTTTGTTAAAGACAGTTAAACAAGAGAGGTCGCCTAATGCGGCGAGTGCTTAGCCACGGCTCGTTTTTACGCTTCTACCTACTGCTGGGCCTAGCGCTGTGCGTGGTGTTTTTTATTGCGCTAGGGGGGCGTTCTTTTATAGAGCAGGTGCGCCGGGAAGATTATCGCGAACAGCTCGCCGCGCTGCCTATGTCATTAATGACACAGCAGCTTGCCAGCGTGCCCATAGATGAGCGTGAAACACTGTTAGGCGATTTTTCCGAGCAGCTAGGCATGCAGCTGGTGCTGCGCGACATGAACGACGCCCAGTTAGGCTATTTCGAGCGGTCGCGAATTGAGCGGGGCGCGGTGTTAGTGGCAGAAGAGCCTTGGCAACTGCGCCAGCGGCTGCCCACGGCTAACACCAGCGGGGAGCTATGGGTGCTGGAAGCCACGTTTGACGCTTGGAGCGAGCGCCAGTGGCAGGGCAGCATGGTGTTGTTGGGGGAATGGCTGGCCGCCATGCCAGAGGAAGAGCGGCTAGCGGCGCTGGCCGAGCTACGCCCCGGCAGTTGGCCGTTGAGCCTGCTCAACGCACTTCCCGATGACTTGACCACCGAACAGCAGTTTCAGCTAACGCTCGGGGGTGTGATAACCCGGCTAGTGACAGACAAGCTATCGATTACGCTACTTTATCAATTGCCTAACGCCTCGGGAGAGGCCGACCAGTGGCTTCAGGCTGGGCCTATTTCCCGAGGCGATACGTTGCCGCTCAATTTGCACTTGCCGCTGCTCGTGGCGCTGATGGTCGTGCTAAGCCTGATCATTTATCTGATTATGCGCAGCATCGAGTCGCGCATGGCGCGGCTCGAGCTGGCGGCAACCCGTATTGCCAGTGGCCGGTTGGAAACCCGCGTCAAAGTGGAAAGCGGCGACTTTCTGGGGCGCTTGGGGATGGCCTTTAATGGCATGGCGAACCAAGTGCAGAGCCTGCTGCGTGGTCAGCAAGAGATGATTCGCGCTGTCTCCCACGAGCTACGCACTCCGGTGGCGCGTATCCGCTTTGCGGTACAGATGGTCGAGGACATGACCGACCAGCCTGCCATTCAGCGTCAGCTCCAGGGTATTGATGCAGATATTGCTGAATTGGATGAGTTAGTGGACGAAATTTTGACCTATGCGCGCCTAGGTGGCGAAACGGTCAATGGCGCAGAGCTGGAAATGGCGTTGGTGGAGTGTCGGTCTATGGCGGAGCGGGTGATTGATACGCTAGCACCGCTGCACAGCGGGCAGACCTTAACCCTGGCGCCGGGGCCTGACATTGAGCTGTTAGCGGAACCACGCTACCTGCAGCGGGCACTACAAAACTTGGTGGGCAATGCTTGCCGCTATGGTAAATCTCAAGTAGTGATTCGCCTGTGGGATGAGCCGCGCTTAGTGCGTATAGATGTAGAAGATGACGGCCCAGGCATTCCCTTCGATGCCCGAGCCGATATCTTCAAACCCTTTGCGCGCCTGGACGATAGCCGCGCCCGCAGTTCTGGTGGCTACGGCCTTGGTCTCTCGATTGTGCAAAAAATCATGGCAGGCCACGGTGGTAGCGTCACCGTAGATAGCAGCCCTGCGCTGGGCGGCGCACGCTTTACGCTGCTGATTCCTCGTCGCGATTCGCCGGTTTAATTCCTGACAGCACCGCAAAGGAGGTCTCCTTGGCGGTACGCAAAAAGTCCTGCATCCACGGCGCTTCCGCCGACTCCTCACGAATAGCGGCATAGAGCGTGCTCCAGATGCCGTGCTCGCCTAGCTTCACCGCGCTGACGTAGTCGCGCTCTAAATACTCCGTGAGCGCCCAGTTGGGCAGCGCACATACGCCGCGGCCACTGGCCACCAGCTGCATCATCATAATCGTCAGCTCTGCGGTGCGAATCTCTTTAGGGCGCACGTTGGCTGGGGCCAAAAATTGGGTGAAGACATCCAGGCGAGACTGCTCCACTGGGTAGGTGATCAGTGTCTCCTCGGCCAGCGCGCTAGGCTCAATATAGGGTTGGCCCGCAAAGCTGTGTTGCCGGGCAACCGCTAGCAGCCCCTCATAGCGAAACAGCGGCACGTAGTGAACGCCTTCCAGCGGCTGAGGGTCGGCGGTAATGACTAAATCCAGCTGCTCACGGGCCAAGGCAGGCAGCGGGTCGAAATGGTGCCCGCTGGGAATATCGATCTCCACTTCCGGCCAGTGGTCGCGGAAGTAATCCACCGTGGGCATGAGCCACTGAAAGCAGCTATGGCACTCGATGGCCATGTGGAGCCGCCCCTGCTCGGTGCCCGCTAATCGGGCCAGGTCCCGCTCCGCTTTGCGAACTTCCGGCAAAATCTCATCGGCCAGCGCCAGTAGCCGAAGCCCTGCCCGCGTGAATTCTACCGGACGGGTCTTGCGCACAAACAGCGCGCTATCCACGCGACTTTCTAGATCTTTCAATTGGTGTGAGAGGGCCGACTGCGTTAAGTGCACCCGCTCAGCGGCTTCTACCAGCGAGCCAGTTTCGCGTAGGGCCAGCAGCGTGCGCAAATGGCGTAATTCAATCATTGTGAGTGTTTTTCATGTTTGATATTAAAATCTTTAGTTTGATTCACGTTTATGCGGCACTCAAACTGTGTGAAATCATTCACGTTGGAAGGAATCATCATGACAGTTTCTCATATTCTCGGCTATCCCCGCATTGGCGCTCAGCGCGAACTGAAAAAAGTCACTGAAGCTTACTGGAAGGGCGACGTTAGCCGTGACGAACTAGAAGCCGCTGGCCAAGCGCTACGGCTTGCCCACTGGCAAACCCAGCAAGCCGCGGGCTTGGATATGGTCAGCGTGGGTGATTTCGCATTTTATGACCAAGTGCTAAACGTTTCCGTAATGCTGGGCGCGGTGCCTAGCCGCTTTCAAGCCCAAGACGAGGTAAACGCAGGCCACGTCGACCTGGACACCGCCTTTCGCATGGCCCGTGGCCGCGCGCCAAGCGGTACCCCGGCGGCCGCCTGCGAGATGACTAAATATTTTGATACCAATTACCACTACCTAGTGCCTGAGCTTCAACCAGGGCAGACATTTACCTTAGCCTCCACGCGGCTGTTTGACGAGGTAGATGAAGCTCTAAAAGCGGGCTTTACGCCCAAAGTGACGCTGACCGGGCCGCTGACATGGCTATGGCTAGGCAAAACCAAGGGCAGTGAGTTTGACCGTCTTGAGCTTCTTGATAGCGTACTGGATGTTTACAGCGAGACGCTTTCCCGCCTAGCGACTCAGGGCATTGAGTGGGTACAGCTCGACGAGCCCGCGCTGGTACAAGATTTGCCACTGGCCTGGCAGCAGGCCTACGAGCGTGCTTACCATCGTCTGCAGTCCGCTCCGCTGAAGCTACTGGTCGCTACCTACTTCGGCGCGCTGGGCGACAATCTTTCGCTCACCACGCGGCTACCGGTAGAGGGGCTGCACATCGATGCCGTGCGTGCCCCCGAGCAGGTGGAGAGCGTGATCGATCGGTTAAGCCTGCACCAGGTGCTCTCGGTAGGTTTAGTGGATGGCCGAAATATCTGGCGGGCCGATTTGGCGGCACTGCGTGAGCGCTTACTGCCGCTGAAAGTGCGACTGGGACAGCGGCTGTGGCTCGCGCCTAGCTGCTCGCTGCTTCACGTGCCGGTCGATCTGCGTCAAGAGGCCGAGCTGGACGCTGAGCTGGTGAACTGGCTGGCGTTTGCTCGTCAGAAGCTGGATGAAGTGGTCACGCTGGCGCGACTGATTGATAACCGTGCTACGCCGGAAGACGAGCAGCGTTTGAGCGAGGCAACCCGCGCCTTGGATGCGCGCCGGGAATCGACGCGTATCCACCAACCCGTTGTGAGCGAGCGTTTGGCCGCCGTCACGCCACAAGACAGCCAGCGTCAGTCGCCCTATGCACAGCGTGTGCAGGCCCAGCGCAGGCTGCTGGCACTGCCGCTGTTTCCCACCACCACGATTGGCTCGTTCCCGCAGACGGATGCCATTCGTGCCGCACGTCGTGCTTTCAAGGCCGGTGAGCTAAGCCAAGCGGACTACGAAGCGCGGATGCGCGAAGAGATTGCTTACGCCGTGGAGCGTCAGGAAGCACTGGGCTTAGACGTGCCGGTGCACGGCGAAGCCGAACGGAACGATATGGTGGAGTACTTTGGCGAGCAGCTCGACGGTTTTGCGTTTACCCGCTTTGGCTGGGTGCAGAGCTACGGCTCCCGCTGTGTGAAACCGCCGATTATCTTTGGTGACGTGACCCGCCCCACGGCGATGACCGTACGCTGGAGCGAGTACGCCCAATCGCTGACCGAAAAGCCGATGAAAGGCATGCTCACCGGGCCGGTGACGATCTTGCAGTGGTCTTTCGTGCGTGATGACCAGCCCCGCGCCACTACCTGCCGTCAGATCGCCCTGGCGCTGCGCGACGAAGTGTGTGACCTGGAAAAAGCGGGTATCCATGTGATTCAAATTGACGAGCCAGCGCTGCGTGAAGGGCTGCCGCTGCGTCAAAGCGAGTGGCAAGCTTACCTGGATTGGGCTGTTGAGAGCTTCCAGCTAAGCGCGGCAGGCGTGGCCGACAGCACGCAGATTCATACCCATATGTGCTATTCAGAGTTCAACGACATCATTGGCGCCATTGCCGCGCTGGATGCCGATGTGATCACCATCGAGACGTCGCGCTCAGATATGCAGCTGCTGGATGCGTTTCAGGACTTTGCCTACCCCAATGAAATTGGGCCGGGCGTCTACGATATCCACACGCCAAATATTCCCGAGGTGGAGTGGATGGTGGCACTGATGGAGAAAGCGCTGGAGAAAATCCCGGCCGAACGTCTATGGGTCAACCCGGATTGCGGATTGAAAACCCGTGGATGGGCCGAGGTAGAGCCTGCCCTGGCCAATATGGTGGAGGCCGCTGAGCAGCTGCGTCAGCGCTACGCTTAAGCCAGGTGGGTTGCTCGGCTGCTATTAACCCCGCTACTAAGTGCAGCGGGGTTTTTGCATTAGCTCTTAGAGGCGTAGGCGTACAGCAGGGTTTCCTGAGCGCTGATCGCGTCGCCGCTGCCGGGGTCCTGTAGCTGGTAGCTGCCGTCGCTTTGCAGTAGCCAGCTCTGGCAGTTATCCACCAGGTAGGTCTCCAGGTCTTTGCGAACGCGGGTGGCGAGTTTCTTATCCAGCAGCGGGAAGCAGGTCTCTACCCTGTGGAACATATTGCGCGACATAAAATCCGCGCTGGAGCACCAGGTTTCTGGCTTGCCGTCGTTATGGAAGTGGAACACCCGGGTGTGCTCAAGGAAGCGGCCAATGATCGAGCGTACGCGAATATTGTCGGATACGCCGGGGATGCCCGGCTTCAGGCAGCACATGCCGCGAATGATCAGATCGCACTCCACGCCCGCTTGAGAGGCGCGATATAGCGCTTTGATCAGCTTGGGTTCGGTCAGCGAGTTGCACTTGATGATGATATGGCCGCGTTTTCCTTTACGTGCCACCTGGGCTTCCCGATCAATCATCTCGACTAAGCGCTCGTGCAGCGTAAAAGGCGCATGTAGCAGCGTATCAATCTTGCGTGCCCTGCCCATGCCCGAGAGCTGCTGAAAGACTTTATGCACATCCGCGCATAGGGCTGTGTTGGCGGTCAGCAGGCTGTAATCGGTGTAGAGCTTGGCAGTTTTGGAGTGATAGTTGCCGGTGCCCAGGTGCGCGTAGTGGCGCAGCTCACCTTTTTCTCGGCGCACGATATGCAGCATCTTGGCGTGGGTCTTGTAAGCCATAATGCCGTAAATCACGATCGCGCCTGCTTCTTGCAAACGTGACGCTAGCTGCAGGTTATCCGCCTCGTCGAAGCGTGCCCGCAGCTCAATCACCACCGTCACCTCTTTACCCTGACTAGCAGCGTCGACCAGCGCGCTGACGATGGGGGAGTCTGAGCCGGTGCGGTAAAGCGTTTGCTTGATGGCCAGCACATCCGGGTCCCGGGCGGCTTCCCGCAGCAAATCCTCAATGGGAGAGAAGGACTGGAAGGGGTGGTGCAGCAATATATCGCTTTTAGCAATGGCACTAAACAGACTGCCGCCTTTCAGCGCTTTGGGCACGCTGGGGGCAAACGGGCGGTAGAGCAGCTCGGGGCGGTCCACATCGCCCAGCACTGCCATCATGCGGGTCAGGTTTACGGGCCCCTGAACGCGATAAAGATCACCGCTCTCCAAGTCAAACTGGCGCAGTAGGAAGTTGGTCAAATCGTCCGGGCAGTTGTCGGCGACTTCCAAACGCACGCCGCTGCCGTAGCGCCGGGCCAGCAGCTCCCCACGCAGGGCCGAGGCAAGATCGGATACCTCTTCAGGATCAACGGTCATATCCGCGTTGCGGGTCAGGCGGAACTGGTAGCAGCCCTGCACGCGCATGCCAGGAAAGAGCTCTTCGGCATGGGCGTGGATCATCGACGATAAGAACACATACTCGGAAAAACCTTCCGCGCACAGCTCTTTAGGCAGTGCCATCAGGCGCGGCAGCGAGCGCGGCGCGGGCAGAATCGCCATGCCGCCCGCTCGGCCAAAGGCATCTTTGCCTTCAAGTTCGACAATAAAGTTGAGGCTCTTATTCACCAGCCGTGGGAACGGGTGTGATGGGTCCAGGCCAATGGGGCTAATCACCGGCATGATTTCGTTATCGAAAAAGTCTCGCACCCAAGCTTTTTGAGCGTCGGTCCACTGGTCGCGGCGGCGGAAACGCAGCCCCTGGGCTTCTAGTGCAGGCAGTAGCGTGTCGTTGAGAATCTCGTACTGACGGGCAATCTGTTGGTGAGCAATCTCGGAAATCTCAGCCAGCACGGCTTTGGGCAGGCGGCCATCAGCAGCGGTGGTGTCATCGCCCAAGGCCATTTGATGTTTTAATCCCGCCACACGAATCTCGAAAAACTCATCCATGTTGGAGGAGAAAATCAGCAGGAACATTAGCCGGTTGAGCAGTGGGTGCGCATCGTCTAACGCCTGCTCTAATACACGAATATTAAACTGTAGGTGAGAAAGCTCGCGGTTAAAGTAGAGCTGTGGATCGTCAAGGTCAGCTTTAGTATGTGACTCTTTTGCTTGAACCCCGGTGGGTGTGCGGTTAATACGCAGCGATGCAATATCGGCTTCGCCGCTCATTTGCTCATTGGGCGGTACTGGTAATGCTGGCGTGGAATCTATAGCGTTGTCGTCCATGGTTGCCCCCGCGGTAGTGGTTCTGCCCATCATAGCGTTTTAACGTTTATTAGGGTGAGTATGCAGGGGGAAGATGACAAATAGGTGTCACTGATTTGTCATCTTAATGGCATAAATGACGGTTAACGCTGCAGCAGGCGAGCGGCCTCTAGGGCAAAGTAGGTCAAGATGCCGTCGGCCCCAGCGCGCTTAAAGCACATCAGCGACTCCAGAATCACTGGCTCCGCTTCTAGCCAGCCGTTATCGAACGCTGCACGGTGCATGGCGTACTCACCGCTGACCTGATAGGCAAAGGTGGGAACCTGCAGCTCGCTTTTCACTCGGCGTACCATATCCAGGTAGGGCATGCCCGGTTTGACCATGACCATGTCGGCACCTTCGGCAATGTCCATGGCCACTTCGTGCAGCGCTTCATCGCTGTTGGCAGGGTCCATCTGATAGGTACGCTTGTCCGCTTTGCCCAGATTGGCGGCTGAGCCGACCGCATCGCGGAAGGGGCCGTAATAGTGGGAAGCATACTTGGCGCTGTAGGCCATAATGCGCACGTTATGCAGATGCTCCTGCTCCAGCACTTGGCGAATGGCACCAATGCGGCCATCCATCATATCGGAAGGGGCCACTACATCGGCGCCTGCTTCCGCGTGGGAGAGCGCTTGTTTGAGCAGAGTGTCGACGGTGCGATCGTTTTGAACGTACCCCTGCTCATCGAGAATGCCGTCCTGCCCGTGGCTGGTATAAGGATCGAGGGCCACATCGGTAATGATCCCCAGCTCGGGCAGCGCCTGTTTGAGCGCACGCACGCTGCGCTGTACGAGGCCACTGGCGTTGTACGCCTCTTCGGCCAGCTCGCTTTTCTGCTCAGGGCCAATCACCGGGAATAGAGCCAGCGCGGGGATGCCCAGGGCATAGGCTTCGCGGGCCTGCTCGATCAGCAGGTCGATCGACAGACGCTCGACACCGGGCATCGAAGCGACTGCTTCACGCTGATTCTCGCCTTCCAGAACGAAGACCGGCAGGATGAGATCGTTGGGCGTCAGCGTCGACTCTTGCATCAGGCGGCGAGAAAAATCGTCCCGGCGCATGCGGCGCATTCGGGTGGCGGGGAAGTGGCGTGGGGTTGAAGTAGTCAACGGCTCTCTCCAGGCAATCGCAATGTGGGTGCCCCGTTCAGGGCTTGGTGTGAGTATATCAGGCATGCCATGCAGCGAAAGCCGCCTTGTGGCAGCGATGGAGACTGACTAAAGTGAGCCATTCAGCCACATGGATGGCTTGGATAAGGAGAGAGGTATGACGAAGCAGGTAGCGGTCGTATTAGCGGGGTGTGGCGTCTTTGATGGTTCGGAGATCTACGAGACCACCTTGACGCTGTTGCGCTTGGATCAGTTGGGCATCGGTTATCGCTGCTTTGCCCCGGACGTGGCGCAGCACCATGTGATCAATCACCTGGACCAATCGCCGGTGGAGGGGGAAACCCGCAACGTACTGCAGGAGTCCGCGCGTTTGGCCCGTGGCGATATCAGCCCGATTACCGAGCTGGAGGCAGACGACTTCGATGCGGTCATCGTGCCGGGTGGTTTTGGGGTGGCTAAAAACCTCTCTGATTTCGCCATGCAGAGCGACAGCATGCAGGTATTGGAGAGCGTCAAAGAGGCGTTAGCCGGATTTAAAGAGGATGCCAAGCCCATCGGTTTAATGTGCATTGCCCCGGTGATGGTTCCGCGCCTGTTGGGCGATGGCATTGCGGTCACCATTGGGCATGATCCGGGCGTCGCCGGGGCCATTAGCGCGATGGGTGGCCTGCATCGCAGCTGTGGCGTAGAAGAGATTGTGGTGGATCATGAGCATCGTGTAGTGACAACGCCAGCATATATGCTCGCTACGCGTATCAGTGAAGCCGCTACCGGTATTTTTAAGCTGGTAGACCGCATTGATGAAATGATGGGCTAAGTGTCAGCGCTTAGTAGGGGAAAAGCCTCTGTCATCCTGGGATGACAGAGGCTTTTTAGTACCGGGCACGCAGAGAGCTTACGACTCCTGATCTTCGGCGTCTGCTTCTGCGCGGCGCTTGCGGACCAAGCGGCCAAAGAGCAAACCAACCTCATATAAAAGATACATAGGGATCGCTAGCAGGCTTTGGGATATGACATCCGGCGGTGTCAGTAGCATACCCACCACAAAGCAGCCTAAAACAATGTAAGGTCGCTTTTTGGAGAGACTCTCAACGGTTGTGGCACCAGATAAAATCAGCAGGAAGGTGGCAATGGGAATCTCAAAGGCCACCCCAAACGCAAAGAACAGCTTCAGTACAAAGTTGAGGTACTGGTTGATGTCGGTCATTACCGCAACGTTTTCCGGGCCGGTTTGGGTGAAAAACTCAAACAGCAACGGAAACACCACGTAGTAAGCAAAGGCCGCACCGGCATAAAACAACGCCACGCTGGATACTAAAATCGGTATGGCCAACATTTTTTTCGTTGTCGTAAAGCCCTGGCGCGACGAAGGCCCAGGCCTGATGCAGCACAAAGGGGATAGCAATAAAGACCGCCACCACCAGGGTGAGCTTGAACGGCGCTAAGAAGGGAGAAGCCACCTCGGTGGCAATCATCTGTGAGCCTTCTGGGAGCAGCGACATCAGTGGGTCGGCCACAAAACTGTAGATGTCGTTCGCAAACGCGTAAAGCCCCAGAAACACCACCAGAATTACCACAATGGCCTTCATCAAGCGCGAACGCAGTTCGATGAGGTGCTCAATGAGAGGCGCTTGGCTTTGGTCGTTATGCGGCTCCGGGGAATCGCCAGACATACTCATTGGTGGTTGCTATCCTTTTGATGATCGGCCTTGTCAGTGGGGGCTGGGGTATCTTCACGCACCGTTTGCAGCGCGTCGTCTAGCCGGGCACTGGCGCTTGCTACTCGCTGCTCGGTCGCTTGCTGATTAGCGGTCGCATTGCTGCTGGACGAGGGAGACTCGGCAATGCTCTCCACGTCCTGCTTGGCTTTCTTCAAGCTATCGTCGAGCTTCTTCTGCTGCTCGTTCAGCTTTTGCCGCAGCTCTTCCGCTTCCAGTTGGGCGCTGATCTCACGCTGCATGCCGGATACCGTACGCTTGATCTTGCCGATCCATAGCCCTGCCGTGCGTGCCGCTTTGGGCAGCCGTTCAGGGCCGAGCACCAGTAGCGCCACGATGCCAATGAGCATGAGTTCAAGAAAGCCGATATCCAGCATGGCTTATTTGCGCTCTTCGTTACGGTCAGCAGCAGCGCGTTTCTCTTCCGCCTGTACGTCGTAGGTATTGCCGGCTTCTTCGTGGCTCACTTTCGCTTGAGGCTGGTCGGCGTCTTTCTTATCGCCCTCTTTTTCCTCTTCGTGCATGGCTTTCTTAAAGCCCTTCACTGCACCGCCAAGGTCGGTGCCCACGTTACGCAGTTTTTTAGTGCCGAAAATCAGGATGATAATGCCCAGAACAATCAGCAACTGCCAAATACTGATACCACCTAACATATGCATTTCCTCATGGGAGCAGGGTTAACGTTGTGATCGGGACGCTTTCTCGTCGTGGCCAGAGACCCCGAACCGTCGAGCGAGCTCATCGAGTACTCGCTGGTGGTCGAGATCCAGATGCGACAGCATGACAAGGCTATGAAACCACAGGTCGGCCGTTTCGGCGATCAACGCTTCACGGGCCTCGTCGCTGCCGTGCTCGGCGTCTTTGGCCGCCAGCAGCGTTTCGGTGGCTTCTTCGCCGACTTTTTCGAGTATCTTGTTCAAACCCTTATGATGCAAGGAGGCAACATAAGAATCTTCTGGATTAGCGTGGCGGCGCTGCTTTAAAACCTCAGCAAGGGCGTCAAGCACAGGAACATGGTTAGCGTCGGTCATGGTGTTCTCTTTATCAATCGGCGGCGTCGTTTCGTCAAGTGATTGCATCGTGTCAGTGCCAAAGCAGCAGGATTAAGCCGGCACCCGCAGCCGCGAGTATCGGCCAATCCTGAGTGGCAGCCCAACTACTGAGTGGCTGCCAAGCCAGCGCAATAGCGACTAGGGCCAAGCCAATGCGCAGCCGGTGCTGGCGCTTACCTTGCTGACTCATTTGGCGGCGCATCTGGCTGATCGCTGTCACTTGCTGATGGCGCTGACGGTGCTCATGCTCCATGCGGCTAAGCGCCTGATGGGCAAGCACCGGTAGTTCGGGCAGTTGATGAGAAAGCTCCGGCGCTTGGCGCTTGAGGGACTCCCACAGCCCGCCAATGCCTGCCCGCTCTTTCATCCACTTCTCTAAATAGGGCTTGGCGGTGCTCCAAAGGTCCAGGTCGGGGTAGAGCTGGCGGCCCAGGCCTTCAATATTGAGTAGCGTCTTTTGCAGCAGCACCAATTGGGGCTGCACTTCCATATTAAAACGCCGAGCGGTCTGGAAAAGCCCGAGCAGCACCTGTCCAAAAGAGATGTCCTTGAGCGGCTTCTCTAAAATGGGCTCGCAAACTGTGCGGATAGCGGCGGCAAATTCGTTGGCGCGGGTGTTTTCACCTACCCAGCCCGATTCAATGTGCAGCGCAGCGACCTCGTAGTAATCCTGATGGAAAAACGCCAGCAGGTTACGGGCAAGGTAGTCCTGATCTTCCCGGGTGAGGCTGCCGACAATGCCGCAGTCGATCGCAATATATTGCGGGTCTTCCGGGTCATCGCAGTTCACAAAGATGTTGCCGGGGTGCATATCCGCATGGAAGAAGTTATCGCGGAACACCTGGGTGAAGAAAATTTCCACCCCGCGCTCGGCGAGCTTCTTCAAATTTGTGCCCCGTGCGATCAGGGTGTCCAAATCGGCGACCGGCACGCCGCGAATGCGCTCCTGCACCATGACGTGGCGTCGAGTGTAGGGCCAGTAAATGGTCGGCACAAACAGCAGCGGTGAGTCTTTGAAATTACGCTTGAGCTGCGAGGTATTGGCGGCCTCTTTGTAGAGGTCCAGCTCGTCGAACAGTGTCGCCTCGTAATCGCGGATTACTTCGACAGGGCGTAAGCGCCTAGCTTCCGGCACTTTGGAAAGCAGTTTGGCGACCTGATACATCAAGCCCATGTCTTGACGCATGATGCGGTCAATGCTGGGGCGGATGATCTTGACCACCACGTCTTCGCCGCTGTGAAGTGTAGCGGCGTGGACTTGGGCAATTGATGCCGATGCCAATGGCACGCGATCAAAGGCGGCAAAGGCTTCTGCCAGCGTCATCTCCAGCTCGTTTTCTACCCGCGCGGCGGCTAGTTCGCCAGGGAAGGGCGGCACCTGATCCTGTAGGCGCTTCAGCTCGTCGGCGATATCTTCGGGCAGCAAGTCCCGGCGGGTAGAGAGCATTTGACCAAATTTAATAAAAATCGGCCCCAGCGCCTCTAGCGCCAAACGCAAACGCTCGCCGCGGCTACGCTGGCCCAGGGGCACTAGCTGCAGCGGCGACAGCTTCAGCAGCAAGCGCATCCATAGCGGTAGGCGTTCAGCGGGAATCAAAGTGTCTAAACGGTGCCGCGTGACGACCCAGACAATTTTAAACAGCCGCAGGCTCATCCGCGCTGCTCCTTAGGCGTTGATGGTTCCGCTGGCTGCGTGAGTCGCTTATGGAGACGGTTAAGTCGCGCTTCCAGACGGTCGGTGGCGATCTCAAGCTCGGTCAGGTGGTCGCGGAGCACGTCGCGCTGTTGGCGGCCGGGAAGCAGGCGAGCTTCCTCAAACACGTACTCCGATACGTCCTGCAGCAGCTCGTCTTTGGCACGCAGTCCCCAGCGGGCCGCACGTCGAATACCTTCCGCCAGTGAGTGAGCAGGCATATCGCCTAGCCAGCGCGCCAGCTCGCTCTCCCAATCAATATCCAGATCGAACAGCAGATCGCGGGTTGCTTCCAATAGGTGGATACGCCCGCGTACGGCCAGTTTCCCGTCGAACATCAGCCGCTCAATGGAAGCGCCGCTCAGCCATTCGGAGAGCGTTTCAGGCGTCAGTTCCACCACGGCATCAACGTCGGTCTCTTCCACCTCATCGCCATGTTGCAGATCAACGCCTGTCGCGTGGTAGCACAGAAGAAGCGCCAAATGAGGTTTCTCAAGCCGAACCAGCAGTCGACTGCCCGCTAGCGCCGCCAGCCGCGCAGGTGCGGCTGGATCGCGGGCAAGTAGAGCATTTAACGTGCGTTCACATCCGGCCAGCAGCAGGGTCGGGGTGATTAGCATGCTGACCTCTGGTGCCAGAGGATGATTGCTTGATGCTGCTGTGTCATAACTTGATGCCGCGGTGAAGGGCGACGATACCGCCGGTCAGGTTGGTGTACTCGACCCGTTCAAGGCCCGCGGCTTCCATCATGCCTTTCAGGGTTTCTTGATCCGGATGCATGCGAATTGATTCGGCTAAGTAGCGATAGCTTTCGCCGTCACCCGCCACCAGCTCGCCCATTTTGGGCAGCAGGCGGAAAGAGTACTCATCGTAGGCCTTGGAGAGCAGCGGGTTGTTGGGCTTGGAGAACTCCAGCACCAGCAGGCGGCCGCCTGGCTTGAGTACCCGTGCCATAGAACGCAGCGCGGCATCTTTATCGGTGACGTTACGCAAGCCGAAGGCAATGGTAATACAGTCGAAGCTGTTATCCGGGAAGGGTAGGCACTCGGCGTTGGCTTGAACGTACTCCACGTTGCCACCTACGCCGTTATCCATCAGCTTGTCGCGGCCAACGCGTAACATGGAGGCATTGATGTCGGCCAAAACGACTTTGCCACGCGGGCCAACTAAGCGGGAGAACTTTAGGGTGAGATCGCCCGTGCCGCCAGCGATGTCCAGTACATGGTGCCCTGGGCGAACGCCTGCACGCTCAATGGTGAGTCGTTTCCAGACCCGGTGAATGCCCATGGACATCAGGTCGTTCATCACGTCATAGCGGGCGGCCACTGAGTGGAATACATCGGCCACGCGAGAGGCTTTCTCGTCGACCGGCACTTCTTGGTAGCCGAAATGGGTAGTGCGTTTTTCGGTGGGGCTCATGGGGCTTTAGCTCCCGAGTTCGAGGCGGTAGTTGTCGACCGTTAGGTCATCGCAATAAGTAGTTGGCAACATTGTAGCCTTCCCGACCCCGGCTTGTCTGCGCTTCACCTGGGGCACCGCGTCACAGCTGCTTGAATTGAATGCCCGCAGGCTCGCGGGAGGCCCCTGCCTCTTCCAAGCGTTTGAGATAGTTCTGCCAATAGGCATCTTGATGTGTGGCAAGGTCAAACAGGTAGTTCCAGCTAAACAAGCCGCTGTCGTGACCGTCATCAAAGTGCAGTTTGAGCGCGTAGTTACCGGCCTGGGTAATATTTTGCAGGCCGACTTCCTTTTTACCGACTTGCAGAACGGCCGTGTCACCGCCGTGGCCGCGCACTTCGGCAGAAGGGGAGTAAACCCTTAACAACTCAACGGGCAGACGGTAGGTGTCACCGCTGGCATAGCCAAGCTCTAGCTCGCGAGCCTGTTTATGGTAGTGAACCCGTGTGGGCGTTGGAGCGTTCATGAATACGGGAACCTCGTGACGATAAGTAGCAAAAGCAGCCTGCCCGCAAAGCGGGCAAGCTGCCGGTGGCTATACCGATAGTAGCGCTTACAGAATATAGCGCGACAGGTCTTCGTCGACCGCCAGTTCGCCTAGCTGAGCGTTGACGTAGTCAGCGTCGATGACCAAGGGGCTATCCATATCACCACCCTTGAACGAAGCCTCTTCCAATAGGCGCTCCAGCACGGTGTGCAGGCGGCGAGCACCGATATTCTCGGTGCCTTCGTTCACTTGCCAGGAGATTTCGGCAATACGCTCAATACCGTCCGGGGTGAACTCAAGATCCAGCCCTTCAGTTGCCAGCAGCGCTTGGTACTGCTTGGTCAGTGAGGCAGAAGGCTCGGTGAGAATCCGCTTGAAGTCGCCCGGCGTTAGCGCATCCAGCTCAACGCGAATCGGCAGGCGGCCCTGCAGTTCCGGAATGAGGTCTGAAGGGCGCGACAGGTGGAAAGCACCGGAAGCGATGAACAGAATGTGGTCGGTTTTGACCATGCCGTACTTGGTCGACACCGTCGAGCCTTCAATCAGCGGCAGCAGGTCACGCTGCACACCTTCCCGAGATACTTCGCCCCCGCTTGACTGGCCGCTGCCCTTGGCGACCTTGTCGATCTCGTCCAGGAACACGATGCCGTGCTGCTCGACGGCTTCCACGGCGCGGGCTTTGATCTCTTCTTCGTTGACCAGTTTGCCAGCCTCTTCATCACGTAGTAGCACCAGCGCTTCTTTCACGGTCACCCGGCGCTGCTCACGCTTCTGCTGGCCCATGTTGGAGAACAGGCTCTGCAGTTGGCTGGTCATCTCTTCCATACCCGGAGGGGTCATGATGTCGATGCCTTGGCCGTGGGAGGAGATCTCAATATCGATCTCTTTATCATCCAACTGGCCTTCACGCAGCTTTTTGCGGAAGGTCTGGCGGGTGCTGCTATCTTCGCGGGGCTTATCTTCCTGGCCTCGGGGCGGCGGCAGCAGGGCGTCGAGTACACGGTCTTCAGCGGCGTCTGCGGCGCGGTGGCTAACTTCTTCTTTGGCATACTCGCGGACCATCTTGATCGCCGCTTCCATCAGGTCGCGGATAATCGACTCGACGTCGCGGCCCACGTAGCCCACTTCGGTGAACTTGGTGGCTTCTACCTTGATAAACGGCGCACGGGCCAGCTTCGCCAACCGGCGGGCAATTTCGGTTTTACCCACGCCGGTGGGGCCAATCATCAGAATGTTTTTCGGCGTAACTTCCGGGCGCAGCTCGTCGTCGAGCTGCATACGACGCCAGCGGTTACGCAGGGCAATAGCCACTGCGCGCTTGGCATCTTGCTGGCCGATAATGTACTGATCCAGCGCATGGACGATTTCGCGGGGTGTCATCTGGGTCATTAAAGTGGCCTCAACGTTCGTTGATGTTCAGCTCTTCGAGCGTCACGTGGTGATTGGTGAATACGCAGATGTCACCAGCGATGGCGAGGGATTTTTCGGTAATCTCGCGAGCAGACAGCTCAGTATTTTCGAGCAGCGCGCGGGCGCTGGCCTGGGCAAAGTTGCCGCCTGAGCCAATCGCAATAATGCCGCGCTCTGGCTCAACCACATCGCCGTTACCGGTAATAATCAGCGAGGCGCTGTGGTCGGCCACGGCCAACAGGGCTTCTAAGCGGCGCAGCGCGCGGTCGGTGCGCCAATCTTTGGCAAGCTCAACTGCTGCCTTGGTTAAATGGCCCTGATACTTTTCAAGCTGCGCTTCAAAACGCTCAAATAGGGTAAACGCATCAGCGGTGCCACCGGCGAAACCGGCCAGCACTTTGCCACGGTAAAGGCGGCGTACTTTGCTGGCATTGCCTTTCATCACGGTGTTGCCAAGCGAGACTTGGCCGTCGCCTGCGAGGGCTACTTGGTTACCGCGGCGAACGGAAACAATTGTGGTCATGGAGATAACTCCTTGGGGGAGACGCGCTCCCGATGACTGATCGGCCGCCTGGGCGGCCGTATAAAAAGCGATTCCCAACAAAATGCGGGCGGCTGATAAAAAATCAACCGCCCGCAAGCGAAAGCCATCAGATAAAGCGTGCCTGGCGCAGCTCAGCACGCTGTTAGTTAGTTCTGTAGCTGTATCAGCAGCGGCTCAATGCCTTGTGTGCTCATTAAGTCCTGAGCGCGGTTGAGCTCGCGGGTGTCGTCGTAGGGGCCAACCTGAACCCGGTGCCAGGTATCACCGTTGGCCTGCACTTCGCTGATCTGCGCTAGCAGGCTTAGGTTACGCAAACGACTGCGCAGCTGTTCGGCATCGCCAATCTCACGAAACGAAGCGGCTTGCAGCATATAGCGGCTGGGCGTGCTATTGCTGGCCGCGGGTGCCTGCTGAGCGGCAGCGGCCTGCTCGTTGGGGCGCGTGTTGGCGGCAATCACCTGAGCAATGGGGTCGTCAGCAGGCGTGCTGGTGGCGGTTTCTGTGCTATCGGTTGACGTGTCGGTTGCCGTATCGCTTGCGTCTGCATCACTGGCCGTTACGGTCGGGGGCGTGACGGTCGAGGGAATCGCTCCGCCGGGGGCGATGACTTCGGTTTCAGGCAGCAGCGTGTAGAACTCGAACGTAGGCATGGAGGGCTCGGTGGGCGTTTCGGTTTGCCGCGCTGCGCTGCGCTCATCGCTACCCGCGGGTTTTGGCAGTACCGTCGCCTGAGGAACCTCCTGCTGATCTTGCCAGGGAGCAGTGCCGTGCTGGTGCTGGGCGAGGAAAAAACCAGCGGCGACCCCGACAATCCCCCACAGCCAGCCGGGAATGCGTAGCCCGCCCCCAGAGCGGCGGGCGGACTTACGCTGCGACGTGGCTCCACGGCGGGTGGGCTTAGTGCGCGGGCTGGCCATGAACTACATCTCCTCGGGTGCGCTAACACCCATAAGGTCCAGACCATTGCGCAGCACTTGGCGGGTTGCTAGGCCCAGGGCTAGGCGAGTGTTGCGCAGCGTGTCGTCATCGACCATCACTTTGACCGCGTTGTAGCAGGTGTGGAAGTCACCGGCCAAGTCCAGCAGGTACTGGGCGACTTGCTGCGGCTCGCGGTTCTTGGCGGCGTGTTCGACCACCTCCGGATAGCGGGCCAACCGGTTCAGCACCGCTTTCTCCTGATCGCTATCGAGCAGTGCCAAGTGGGCCGTGGCGATGCTGTGATCGAAGGGTTGGCCTGCCTCTTCGGCTTTGCGCAACATGCTGCACACCCGCGCGTGGGCATACTGAATGTAATACACCGGGTTGTCGTTGGACTGCGACCGGGCGAGGTCGATGTCAAAGGTCAACTGAGAGTCCGCGCGCCGTGCCGCCAGGAAGAAGCGCGTTGCATCACGGCCCACTTCATCAATCAAATCGCGAATAGTGACGTAGCTGCCTGCGCGCTTGGAGAGCTTCACTTCGACCCCAGAACGGGTGACCATCACCATCTGGTGCAGCACGTAGTCGGGCCAGCCTGTCGGGATGCCCACTTCCAGCGCTTGCAGACCCGCCCGCACCCGCGTCACGGTGGAGTGGTGATCGGCGCCCTGCTCGTTGATCACGGTGGTGAAGCCGCGCTGCCACTTGTCGAGGTGGTACGCCACGTCGGGTAGGAAGTAGGTGTAGCCCCCTTCGCGCTTGCGCATCACACGGTCTTTGTCATCACCGAAGTCGGTGGTACGCAGCCACATGGCGCCGTCTTTTTCATAGGTGTGGCCGTTGGCGACCAGTTTTTCGACGGTGGCCTCGACCTTGCCATCCTCGTAGAGCGAGGACTCCAGGAAGTAAACGTCAAACTCGACGCCAAAGGCTTTGAGGTCTAGATCCTGCTCGCGGCGCAGCCAGGCAACGGCAAAGGCTTGAATGGCATCTAAATCATCCGCATCCGCTTTAGCCGTTACTTCGCGGTCATCGGCGGTGACCGTTTTGCCCGCCATATAGTCGTTGGCGACATCCACGATGTACTCGCCGCGATAGCCATCTTCCGGCCAGCTGGCATCGTCGGGGCCGAGGCCTTTAGCACGAGCCTGAACGGAAAGTGCTAAGTTCTTAATCTGAGCACCCGCGTCGTTGTAGTAGAACTCGCGGGTCACGTCGTAGCCCGTGGCTTCCAGCAGTCGGCAAAGGCTGTCGCCAATCGCCGCACCTCGGCCGTGGCCTACGTGGAGCGGGCCAGTGGGGTTGGCAGAGACAAACTCCACCTGCACTTTCTCGCCTTTACCGATTAGGCTGCGGCCAAAAGCATCGCCGCTATCCAGCACCTGAGCAACGATTTGTGCAGCGGCGTCCGCGGCGGCAAAGAAGTTGATAAACCCAGGACCCGCAATCTCAGTTTTTTGAATGGCATCGCTGGCGGGTAGGGCGGCGACGAGGGTATCGGCCAGCTCGCGTGGCTTCATGCCGGAAGGCTTGGCCAACATCAGTGCGAGGTTGGTGGCGTAGTCGCCGTGGGCCTTGTCTTTGGTAGGGTCCACTTTGATCGTGGGCGTTAAGTCGTTGGGCAGCACGCCTTGGTGCTTAAGCGCGTCAACCGCGCCTTCGAGCAGAGAAATAATCGTATCTTTCATGTAAATATCCGGATGTCGTCGGTGGCGGCGTGTGCAGGCGCCCAGGTAATGCAGCGGCAAAGCGGTCATTATCGGCAATTGGCGCGCAGTTTCAAAGCCGTATTCCCTTAGGATAGGACTTGCGTTGGATACGAGCTCTGGCGGCTAGGCCAGGGTTTGTGGATCGATGTCAATCGACCAGCGCACTTTGCGCGCCTCGCGGTTGGCTTCTAGCCACTGCACCAGCCAGTTAGCGGCGGCGTGGCGGTGGCTACGTTTGTCAGCGGTGATCATAACGTGGATGTGGTAGCGGTTTTGGCGACGCTCCATGGGGGCGGGTACGGGCCCCAGGCAGCGCACTGGCACATTGGCGTCCTTCAGCCACTGGCGTAGCGCCTGGGCGGCCTGCTGGGCCAGCGCTAGGGCGGCGTGCTCTTGGGGGCTTTCGACACGTAGTAGGGCCATAAAGCTGAACGGTGGCAGTTTGGCAATGCGGCGCTCTTCCAGCAGGTTGCGGGCCAGCGCGCCGTAGCCATGTTCGGCCAGCTGGCCTAGGTGTGGGTCATCCGGGTGGAGGGTTTGCACCAGCACCCGGCCAGGGTGGGCGGCGCGGCCTGCGCGCCCCGCTACTTGCTCCAATAGCTGTGCGCTGTGCTCTAGGGCGCGAAAATCCGCCGCGTAGAGGCCGCCATCGGCGTTGACCACCACCACCAAGGTGACGTGGGGCAGGTGGTGGCCTTTGGCGAGCATTTGAGTACCCACCAGCAGGCAGGGCTCGCCGCGCTGAATCTCTTTGAGCACCTGCTCGAAGCTCTCTTTTTTGCGCGTGCTGTCGCGGTCAATGCGGTGAACAGTGGTGTCAGGGAACAGCCCTTGTAGCGTCTCCTCGGTGCGCTCCGTGCCGCTACCCAGCGCACGTAAATCGCCGCTGCCGCACTCTGGGCAGGCATCCGGCAGGGCACGGCGGCTGTCGCAGTGGTGGCAGGCCAGCAGCGGTGGCTGGCGGTGTAGCGTCATACGCGCATCGCACTGGCCACATTCGGCCATCCAGCCGCAGCTATGGCAGGCTAGGCTCGGCGCAAAGCCGCGCCGGTTGATAAAAATGAGTGCCTGCTTGCCCGCCGCGAGGGTGCTTTTGATGGCTTTGATGGCCCCCGGCAACAGCCCGCCTTGGCGACGTTGATGACGCAGGTCGATTAGCTCTAACTTAGCGGGCGGGTGACGGCTGGGCCGCTGAGTTAGCCGCAGGTGTCGATAAGCGCCCGTAAGCGCCTTCTGCAGGCTTTCAAACGAGGGCGTCGCGCTGCCCAGTAATAGGGGAATGCCGTGGTAGTGCGCCCTGGCAACAGCAAGGTCCCGTGCGTGGTAGCGCAGCCCGTCGTGCTGTTTATAGGAGCCGTCGTGCTCCTCGTCGACGATGATCGCGCCGGGGTTTGCCAGCGGGGTGAAAATGGCCGAACGGGTGCCGATAATCACCAGTGCGCGGCCGTTGGCGGCGGCTTCCCATACATCTAAGCGCTCTGGGTCGGTAAGCCCGGAGTGCAGCGCCACCACCGGCACGCGAAAACGGCTTTTGAACCGCGCTAGCGTTTGTGGTGTGAGGCCAATTTCGGGCACGAGCACCAGGGACTGCTTTCCTTTGGCAGCGAGCGCTTCGATGAGCTGTAGGTAAATCTCGGTTTTGCCGCTACCGGTCACGCCTTCCAATAAACAGGGGTGGTAGCCGTCGAGTTTTTCATGCAGCACGGATAGCGCAGTGGCCTGTTCACGGTTGAGCGGCAGCGACGGGGAGGCGAGTAAGCTTCCGCCGGTGGGTTGAGCGGCGGTGAGGGTAATCTCTTGGGGTTGGGTAAAGCCTTTTTTTTTGCAGCGCTAATAGCTGGTCTCGGGTGAAGCCGTGGGCGCTCACGGCGCGGCCCGGCAGCCCGTGAGGGTGCTGGCGAAGAAGCGCATAAAGCTCCGCCTGTTTAGGCGCGCGTGCCAGCGCTGTTTCATCGTTGGGTAGCGGAAGCCACAGGGTTTGGGTGCGCCCTGCCATAGGGTGGCCCTGGCGTAGCCTGGCGGGCATAGCGTGCTGCATGGTATCGCCCAGGCTGTGCTGGTAGTAACGCGCTGCAAACTGGCACAGCCACTGCCAGTCGCTGGGTAATGGGCCCTCATCCAGCGCTTCACCGATGGCCCGCAGCTGCGAGCGCGGTAATTCGCTGCCGGAAGCCAAAGACACCACCACTCCGACGACATCGCGGCGGCCAAACGGCACCCTTACCCGCAGCCCAGGCTGCCAGCCACAGGCGGGAGCCCTCGGTGCGGGTAAGTAGTCAAACAGGCGTCTTAGCGGCGACGGTAACGCGACCTTGAGCACCTGAAAAGCGCCCTTAGGCAGCCCAGGTGACGATGGCTGGGCAGAAACAGAATCGGACAATTGGCCTCCGGCGATTAGTTTGCTAGAATGCGCGGCCGCTCTGAATCTATCGGATGGAGCGGTTAACCGGTTAGCAGTTTTTCAAACCCGTATGCGGTGCCTGGCAACGGATCAGGTGGCGGCATATAGCTTATGAGGCTCAAGATGAAACAAGGTATCCACCCGAATTACAACACGGTCACCGCCAACTGTTCTTGCGGTGCAAGCTTCCAGGTCGGTTCTACCTCTGGTCAGGACTTCTCTCTGGACGTATGCTCCAACTGCCACCCGTTCTACACGGGCAAGCAGAAGCAAGCGACCACTGGTGGCCGCGTAGAGCGCTTCAACAAGCGTTTCGGCGCTGCTATCAAGCGCGGCTAATCCTAACGGATTAAGCCTATCGCAGGCACGCATTGTGCTCTGTGCAAAAGCCCACGCCACGGCGTGGGCTTTTTGTCCCTAAGGGACTACCCTTTTTATTAGCGTTCCTACTGCCTGAATGTGTTGCCACTTGCTTTACGGCACGTTGCTTGACGTGTTGCCCTCCTAACGCGGTTCTTTTTTCTACTTACTTGGTCATCTTTTCCACAGGGTGTTTTGACAACCAGGTGTGGATAACTATGTGTTGCTCTTATTGGAATTTATTTCCAAAAATACTGCGCTGCATCAATAAGGAAACCTTTATAGCTGATGGCTGGATGCATAAGTTGCAGCAAATAACGTGGAAAAGTTCCGAAATGGAAGGGAATGTGGCTAAAACGATCGTTTCGTAGGTAAGTTTACTACGTGCTTGAGGCGCCTAGGTTTTTTCTATATTCTGATACAACTTTTCTACTTTAGGCTGATGAGACCTTTACTATGACGGATGCAAATAAGCAGGCAGCTTTGGATTATCACGCTAAGCCGATCCCCGGTAAGCTTTCCGTGGAGTTGACCAAGCCCACCGCGACAGCTCGGGATTTGGCGCTAGCGTATAGCCCAGGCGTTGCTGAGCCGGTTCGCGAAATCGCTCGCGAAGCGGAAAATGCGTACCGTTATACCGGCAAAGGTAACCTAGTCGCGGTTATTTCAGATGGCAGTGCGATTCTGGGTTTGGGTAACCTTGGCCCGCTGGCTAGTAAGCCGGTATTGGAAGGTAAAGGCGTACTGTTTAAGTGCTTTGCGGGCATTAACTCCGTTGATATCGAAGTAGACGCTGAAAGCCCGCAGGCGTTTATCGACACCGTTGCCCGCATTGCCGACACCTGGGGCGGTATTAACCTGGAAGATATCAAAGCGCCTGAGTGCTTTGAGATCGAAAAGACGTTAGTTGAACGCTGCAACATCCCTGTATTCCACGATGACCAGCACGGCACGGCAATTGTGACCGCTGCGGGCATGCTCAACGCGCTGGATATCGCGGGCAAGCGGATTGAAGACGTGAAAATCGTCTGCATGGGCGCCGGGGCGGCTGCTATTGCTTGTATGCGCCTGCTGATCTCCTGCGGTGCTAAGAAAGAGAACTTAGTGATGCTGGATCGTCGTGGCGTCATTCACACTGAGCGTGACGGCATCAACGAGTACAAAGCGGAGTTCGCCCGCGATACCGACATGCGCACGCTGGACGATGCCATCGACGGCGCGGACGTGTTTATCGGCCTCTCTGGCCCGGGCCTGCTCTCTGCAGATCAGGTGAAGAAAATGGCCGCTGACCCGGTGATTTTCGCCTGCACCAACCCCGACCCGGAAATTCACCCGGACGTAGCCCGCGAAGCGCGCCCGGATGTGATCATGGCCACCGGCCGTTCGGACTTCCCGAACCAGGTGAACAACGTGCTGGGCTTCCCGTTCATCTTCCGCGGCGCGCTGGATGTGCGCGCCACGCGTATCAACGAAGCCATGAAGCTGGCGGCGGTGCATGCACTGAAAGACCTGGCCCGCGAGCCGGTTCCCCAGGAAGTGCTGAACGCCTACGAGCGTACCGAGATGAGCTTCGGGCGTGATTACATCATCCCCACGCCGGTGGATATCCGTCTGCTGGCGCGCGTGTCATCTGCAGTGGCCCAGGCAGCGGTCGACTCTGGCGTGGCCCGCAAGCCGTACCCGGCTCACTACCCGCTGAAAACCATTAATGACGTGTATGGTGGGTAATTAACAAGGCCACTTAGGTCAGGGCAGCCCGTAACGGGGGTCTTTCGCCATGGCCGAAAAATGCTCCCTGCAATTTCGGTATTTCCACCATCCATGGCGGTCAGATGGCGAAAGTAGCGCCCAAGGACGGGTTTACAGCGCCCCCCGTCTAGGGTTGTGCTGACCGGTATTTTACAACGCCCGCACACTGCGGGCGTTGCTGTTTTTAGAGGTGTTTAGAGCAGAGGTTCAAGACTGCGGATAGCGCACCAACCCCTCCTGCGCCGTCGTGGCGACTAAACGCCCATCGCGGCGATAAATATGGCCCCTCGCCAAGCCCCGTGCGCCACCACTCCAGGGGGAGTCGATGGCGTACAGCAGCCACTCATCTAGCCGCGTATCTTCGTGCAACCAAATCGCATGGTCGAGACTGGCAATGCGCAGTTTCGGGTCGGTGTACTTGATGCCATGAGGAATCAGTCCGGTGGTCAGCAGGTTGAAATCTGACGCATAAGAGAGCAGATGACGATGCAGTGTCGGGTCATCCGGGAGCGGTCCACCTGCAAAGCGGAACCACAGGCACTGACCGGCCGGTGACGCGCTGTCCGGCTTATCCTTCAAGTGCAAAAACTCGATAGGGTGGCCGGGGAAGCGCGCGTGTTTGGCATCGCCGCTCTCTATAAGCGCTTCCGGCGTGGGCACTTCTGGCATGGCCCGCTGATGATTGATGCTCTCTTCAGCGCTCTGAAAAGAGGCGCTGCAGAAAAAGATCGGTCGCCCTTTCTGAATAGCCGTCACCCGCCGTGTGGTAAAGCTGCCGCCGTCGCGAATGGTATCGACCTGATACACCACCGGGCGGTGCGGGTCGCCTGGGCGCAAAAAATAGCCGTGCTGGGAGTGCGGGCGGCGTTCATCCGGCACCGTGCGCGCCGCTGCGGCCAGTGCCTGGCCCAACACTTGGCCGCCATACAGTTGGGGAAAGCCTAAATCTTGGCTCTGGCCTCGAAATAGCGTCTCTTCAAGGGTTTCAAGCTCTAACAAGTTGACCAGTGACTTCAGCGCGTCGTTCATTCTCTGTATCCTTGGTGCTGTCTGTTTTCCCGCCGATGATTGCAAGTATACCCAGTGCGGCCATCACGCTATTAAAACGATCGTTTTGCTACCTTAGCGGAGTTTGCCTTGATACGCAGCGATGAATTTTACATGCACCGCGCTATGGACCAAGCGCACCTGGCGTTTACCAACGGAGAAGTGCCGGTGGGCGCGGTGGTGGTGGATACCCAGGGGGAGATTATTGGTGCTGGCCACAATGCACCGCTGGCAAGCTGCGACCCCAGCGGCCACGCCGAGGTGCGTGCGCTACGCGAGGCGGGGCAGCGGCTGGGCAACTACCGTTTAGAGGGCTGTACGCTGTTTGTAACGCTAGAGCCCTGCATGATGTGCGCAGGCACTATGGTGCATGCGCGCATTGCCCGTTTGGTATACGGCGCGCCCGAGCCACGCACGGGCATGGTGGAGTCAAAGGCCAACCTGCTTGCTCAGCCCTGGTTTAATCATCAGATAGAGATTACGGGCGGCGTGCTAGCAGTGCCGGCCAAAAGGCTGCTCAAGCAGTTTTTCGCTGAAAAACGTTAGCGCGCGATTACTGCTCAACCGGCGGAATAATATCGAACAGCAATAATGGTTCTTCACTGGCTGGCGTTTGCTCTAGCTGGAAAAACTGTTGTCGGCTGCGCTCCACATACTCAATCATCTCGTAGTAGCGGCGGATGTTGCGCACATAGATGACCGGCTCGCCGCCACGGGCATAGCCGTGGCGGGTTTGGCTATGCCACTCTCGTTCCTGTAAGAGCGGGAGCGCCGCACGAACGTCCTGCCAGCGATCCGGATCGCCGCCGCGCATCTCGGCAATCTTACGCGCATCGTAAAGGTGGCCAAGGCCTACATTGTAGGCTGCCATGGCCATGTAGAGCCGGTCATCCCCGGTAATGCTGTCTGGAAGCCGGTCTTTAATACTGCGCAGGTAGCGCGCGCCGCCATCAATACTCTGTGCAGCATCGGTGCGGTCGGCTACGCCCATTTCGCTGGCCGTGGGGTTGGTCAGCATCATCAGGCCGCGAACCCCGGTGGGGGATACAGCGGTCGGGTCCCAGTGCGACTCTTGATACCCGACGGCGGCCAGTAGCTTCCAATCAAAGCCGGTATCGCGGGCCGCTTGCTTGAATAGCTCGGTGTAGTTGGGCAGACGTTCGTCAAGGTGGGCGAGAAACGTTCGAGTGCCCACGTACTCAAGATAGTCATCGTGGCCAAAATAGCGACTTACCAACTGCTCCAGGGTGCCGTTCTCTTGCAGCTCCTGGAGAAATTGATTGGCGGCTTCTAATAATCCAAGTCCGCGGCCGCTAGGAACCGCCCAGGCCAGAGAGAGCGGCTCGCCTAAAAAGAAGCCGCGTTCGACGTTAGGGAAAAACAGCCGGTTCAAACGAAACTGATGATCAAAAATAATCGCCGCATCCAGGGTGCCGCTCTCTACCCGCGCCAGTAGTTCGGCCACTTCAAGCTCGTGAGACTCTTTCCAAGTAAGGCTGGGGTAGTCACGCTGCAGTGATAGCAGTGCCTGACTGGTGCCCGCTTCGCTTAGCGTGCCAAGTTCCAGGTCGACAAGATCTGCCGGTTCATCAATGCCGTTGAGCCCGCGGCGATACACCACCAGCGGCTGCATCTGAATGATGGAGCGGGTGTAGTGAATGCCTGGTGAATCCGCCAGCAGGGGGAGGGCCGCGGCACCTAAGTCGCCCTGCTCGCGCACGGCGGGGAGCACGCTCTCCGGGTGGTGGCTTGCGTTCAGGTTGAGGCTAACTCCCAGGTAGTCCGCAAAGCGGTGCATCAACTCATACTCAAAGCCAGTCGGCCCCTGGCGGCCTTCGTAATAGGTGGTAGGTGTGTTGCGAGTGTGAATAGTGATGAACTCTTTTGCATTAATTTGCGCTAAATGTTCACCGCTTGGTACCGACGAACTGTGCGGCACCAAAATAAGCAAAAGTGTCGCGATCATCGCGAAATACGCCCGGTAATAGGCGATAAAGTGTTGGTAAATCAATGTCGGCATGATGTCTTGTCAACATGGAACAGTCTGCCACGATACCCAGCCTGATAGACGCTGTCACCTTGTTGATTTCGTGTGGCCGTCGCTTTCCAGTATCATAGTGGGATTGCCGCTTTGCGGCCCGGTGATTTCCTGCTCGAACTCTCCCTGCTTTAGAGGCTCCCAGATATGCTCGAACTGCGAGGCGCACCCGCCCTTTCTGCCTTCCGCCATGAACGGCTGTTAACGGTGTTGCGTGACCGTGTTCCGGAGGTGGAGGCACTGTCTGCCCATTACGTCCACTTCATTGACCACCACGAAGAGCTCGATCATGCCGCCGAGGCGCGGTTGGCGAAACTGCTGGAGTACGGCAGCCGAGACAGCCAAGAGATTCCCGACAACGCCCAGCGCTTTTTGGTCGTCCCGCGTTTAGGCACCCAGTCACCGTGGTCCTCTAAAGCAACCGACATTGCCCACAACTGCGGGCTTAGCCAGATCAGCCGCATTGAACGCGGCATTGATTACCGCGTAGAGCTGCGCGGCGCACCCAGCACAGAACAGCTGGAAGCGATTAGCGCGCTGCTCCATGACCGCATGACCGAACACGTACTGGCCGACGTAGCCGAGGCGGGCAAACTGTTTGCCCACCACTCGCCTGCGCCCCTTGGCAGCGTGGATATTCTGGAAGGCGGTCGCGACGCTCTTGTCACGGCTAACCGCGAACTTGGCCTTGCGCTGGCAGACGATGAGATCGACTACCTGGTAGCCGCCTTTATCGAGCTAGGCCGCAACCCCAGCGATGTTGAGCTGATGATGTTCGCCCAGGCGAACTCTGAGCACTGCCGCCACAAAATCTTCAATGCAGATTGGGTCATCGACGGCGAAGCCCAGAGCCACTCGCTGTTTAAGATGATCAAGAACACCTTCGCCACGTCACCGGATAACGTGCTCTCTGCGTACAGCGATAACGCGGCGGTGATCAAAGGCAGCCACGGCGGACGCTTCTTCCCCACGCCGCTCACCGGTGCCGAGGGCGAGCGTGCCAGCTACGATGCCCATCAAGAGCCGATCCACATTCTGATGAAGGTGGAGACCCACAACCACCCCACGGCCATTGCGCCGTTCCCCGGTGCGGCCACCGGCTCTGGCGGTGAGATTCGGGACGAAGGCGCGACCGGCATCGGCGGCAAGCCGAAAGCAGGTTTGTCCGGCTTTACCGTCTCTAACCTGCGCATTCCTGAATTTGTTCAGCCCTGGGAAGCCTTCGACTACGGCAAGCCCGAGCGCATGCAGTCCGCACTCAATATCATGCTGGACGGCCCGATTGGCGGTGCCGCGTTCAATAACGAGTTTGGCCGCCCCAACCTGACCGGCTACTTCCGCACCTACGAGCAGGATGCGCTCGGCGAAGGCGGCATTGCGCGTCGCGGCTACCACAAGCCGATCATGATTGCCGGTGGCTACGGCAACATTCGCGCACAACACGTGCAAAAAGGCGAGATCCCGGTCGGCGGCAAGCTGATCGTCATGGGCGGCCCGGCGATGCTGATCGGCCTGGGCGGTGGTGCGGCCTCCAGCATGGCCTCCGGTGAGTCCAGCGCGGACCTGGACTTCGCCTCTGTGCAGCGGGAAAACCCGGAAATTGAGCGCCGTGCCCAAGAAGTCATCGATCGCTGCTGGGCGCTGGGTGAGAAAAACCCGATTCGCTTCATTCACGACGTAGGCGCGGGCGGGCTGTCTAACGCCCTGCCGGAGCTGGTAAAAGACGGCAACCGTGGCGGTCTGTTCGACCTGCGTGCGGTGCCCAATGCCGAGCCGGGCATGAGCCCGCTGGAAATCTGGTGTAACGAAGCCCAGGAGCGCTACGTACTGGCAGTAGCCCCTGAAGACTTGGATACCTTCGACGCGCTGTGCAAGCGCGAGCGCTGCCCTTACGCGGTAGTGGGCGAAGCCCAGGCGGAGCACCACCTGGAAGTGCGCGACGGCCACTTCGAGACCAAACCGGTCGATCTGCCCATGAGCGTGCTGTTTGGCAAGCCGCCGAAGATGACCCGTTCGTTTGAGCGCCAAACCCCTGAGCTCTCGGGCGTCATGCTGGATAACCTGGACCTGCGCGAAGCGATGGATCGGGTGCTGCGCCTGCCCACGGTGGCCTCGAAAAGCTTCCTGATCACCATCGGCGACCGTTCCATCACCGGCCAAGTAGCTCGCGATCAGATGGTCGGCCCCTGGCAGGTGCCGGTGGCCGACGTAGCGGTCACCACCGCCAGCTTCGATACCCATGCCGGTGAAGCCATGGCCATGGGCGAGCGCCCGCCGGTGGCGCTCATCAACCCCGCCGCCAGCGCGCGCTTAGCGGTGGCAGAAGCAATTACCAACTTAGCCGCCGCGCCGATTGCCAAGCTGTCGGATATCAAACTCTCTGCCAACTGGATGAGCGCCGCCGACCACCCCGGTGAAAACCAGGCGCTGTACGACGCCGTTCATGCCGTCGGCATGGAGCTATGCCCGGCGCTTGGCATCGCTGTACCGGTGGGCAAGGACTCGATGTCCATGCGCACTGCGTGGCAAGAGGGCGAGGATGCCGAAGAGAAGAGCATTACCTCGCCGCTGTCGCTAGTGGTCACAGGTTTTGCGCCGGTGACCGACGCGCTGGCGACGCTGACGCCGCAGATCAACCTGGAACAGGACGAGTCTGATCTGATCTTGATCGACCTGGGGAACGGCCAGAACCGTCTTGGCGGCTCGGCGCTGGCGCAGGTCTATGGCCAAGTGGGCGATGAGTGCCCCGATGTGGACGACCCGGAAGATCTGAAAGCGTTTTTCGAAGTGATCCAAGGTCTGAACCGCGACGGTAAGCTGCTGGCTTACCACGACCGCAGCGACGGTGGCCTGTTGGTGACGCTGCTGGAGATGGCTTTTGCCGCGCACGCCGGTCTCGAAATCAAGCTCGACTGGCTGATCGACGAGCCGGTAGAAGCCTTCAACGCGCTGTTCTCTGAAGAGCTGGGGGCGGTGATCCAGGTAAGCCGTGAGCACACCGAAGAGGTGCTGACGCAGTTCGCCATGGCCGGTATCGAAACCTGCGGCGTGATTGCTCGCCCGCGTTACGACGACCAAGTGCGTGTCACGCTGTTCGAAGAGCCGCTGCTGGAGACTACCCGTCAGCTAACCCAACGCACCTGGTCCGAGACCAGCTACCGCATGCAGGCGCTACGGGATAACCCGGAATGCGCGAAGAACGAGTTCGACAACCTGCTCGACGTTCGCGACCCGGGCCTCAGCGCCGCACCGACTTTCGATATCAACGACGATATCAGCGCGCCGTATATCAACACCACCAAGCCGGCGGTGGCCGTGCTGCGCGAGCAGGGCGTCAACGGTCAGGTAGAGATGGCCTGGGCCTTCCACAAAGCGGGCTTCGATGCGGTGGACGTGCACATGAGCGACATCCTGGAAGGCCGTGTCTCCCTGGAGGAGTTCAAAGGCTTAGTGGCCTGTGGCGGTTTCTCCTACGGCGACGTGCTGGGAGCAGGCGGCGGCTGGGCGAAGTCAGTGCTATTCAATGAACGCGCCCGCGAGCAGTTTGAAGCTTTCTTCAACCGAGACGACAGCTTCTCGCTGGGCGTGTGTAACGGCTGCCAGATGCTCTCGCAGCTCAAAACGCTGATTCCCGGTGCGGAAAACTGGCCTGCCTTTGTGCGCAACGAGTCCGAGCAGTTCGAGGCCCGCGTTTCCATGGTTCGGGTCGAGAAGAGCCCCTCGATTCTGCTGGCGGGTATGGAAGGCTCCAAGCTGCCCATCGCTGTGGCCCACGGGGAAGGCCGCGCCGAGTTCCGCGATACGGCGCACCTGCGCAGCATGCAGTCGAGCAGCCAAATTGCCCTGCGCTATATCGATAACTACGGTCAAGTCACTACGCGCTACCCGGCCAACCCCAACGGCTCCCCGTCGGGCATTACCGGCCTGACCACGCCGGATGGCCGCGTGACGATCATGATGCCGCACCCCGAGCGGGTGACCCGCGCGGTCACCAACTCCTGGCGTCCGGCGAAGTGGACCGAAGATGGTGCATGGCTGCGCCTGTTCCGCAATGCGCGGGTATGGCTGGGCTAACGTCATGTGATCAACCCGATAGGTGATGGATGACACATCCTGAAAAGGCGGCCTCCGGGCCGCCTTTCTTGGCTAACGGGGCAGCGCCTTCGCTGCGCCCCTACCAAACCGAGGCGGTCAAGCGGGTAGTCAGCCACTTTCGCGCCACCAGCGCCCCCCGCCGTAGTGGTGCTGCCCACCGGCAGCGGCAAGTCGCTGGTGATCGCTGAACTGGCGAGGCTAGCCCGTGGGCGGGTGCTGGTGTTGGCCCACGTGCGTGAGCTGGTGGAGCAGAACCACGCCAAGTACCAAGCCTACGGCTTGGAGGCGGATATTTTCAGCGCCGGGTTAAAGCGCAAAGAGGCTAGCCGCCAAGTGGTGTTTGGCTCGGTGCAGTCGGTGGTGCGTAACATGGAGCAATTCAACGACGCCAGCTTTACTCTGCTGGTAATCGACGAGTGCCATCGGGTATCGCTGGAGGAGGACTCCAGCTATCGGCAGGTGATCGAGCATCTACGGAGCCAGAACCCGCAGCTAAAAATCCTCGGCCTAACCGCCACGCCGTTTCGTTTGGGGCAGGGCTTTATCTACCACCGCCACCATCACGGGATGGTGCGTGGTTCAGAAGAGAGCTTTTTTGCCGACTGCGTGTTCGAGCAGCCGCTGCGTCTGATGGTCAAACAGGGCTTTTTGGCCGCGCCCAAGCGGCTGGATATGGCCATCGAGGGGTACGACTTCTCGGCGCTGGCGCCCTCGTCCAGTGGTCTGTTTCGGGAGGAGGAACTCAACCGGGTGGTGGCGGGCAACCGGGCGACACCGGGCATCATTGCCCAAGTGGTGGAGTACGCTGCCGACCGCCAGGGGGTGATGATTTTTGCCGCGACGGTGGCCCACGCCGAAGAGATCATGGGCTATCTGCCTGCCGACCAATCCGCGCTGATCACCGGTGCGACGGTCTCCGCCGAGCGCACCGCGCTGATCGATGCGTTCAAGGCGCGCAAGCTCAAGTATCTGGTCAACGTGGCGGTATTAACCACCGGGTTCGATGCCCCCCATGTGGATCTGATCGCGATTCTGCGGCCCACCGAGTCGGTCAGCCTGTATCAGCAGATCGTTGGTCGCGGGCTGCGCCTCTCGCCGGGTAAAGAGGAGTGCTTGATTCTCGACTATGCGGGCAACCCGTGGGATCTCTACGCCCCGGAAGTAGGCGAACCCAAGCCGGATAGCGATAGCGAACCGGTGCAGGTGCCCTGCCCGGACTGCGGTCACGCGAACCTGTTCTGGGGCAAGCGCGACGGTGAGCTGGTGATCGAGCATTTTGGCCGCCGCTGCCAGGGGCTGGTGGAGGACGACACCGGACGCCGTAGCCAGTGCACCTTTCGCTTTCGCTTCAAGGTCTGCGATGCGTGCGGGGCAGAGAACGATATCGCTGCCCGGCGCTGCCATGGCTGCGAGAAGCTGCTGGTGGATGCCGATGACAAGCTCAAGGAGGCGCTGCGGCTCAAGGACGCCAAAGTACTGCGGGTGAGCGGCATGCAGCTGGAGGCGACCACCAACGGGCGCGGCCTGCCGCGTCTCAAAGTGACCTATCATGACGAAGACGGTGCCAGCCTGAGCGAATGGTTTGCCCTGGAGACCGCCGCCCAGAGCCGCGCCTTTTATGCGGTCTTCTTGCGCGCCCACCTGCGCGCGCCGGGCGTGCCGTGGCAGCCAGCAACGCCAGACGACGTGGTGGCTGCCCAGTCTCGCCTGCGCCATCCCGACTTTGTGGTGGGTAGAAAGGTAGGCCGCCACTTTCAAATCCGCGACAAGCTGTTCGACTATCAGGGCCGCTATCGTAAAGCCGCCGAGGCGGCCGAGATGCCGCATTGATGGAGCGCTGTTACACTGCCGTTTTCAACTGACAAGGACTCGACCCGCGTGAGCGAGACGCCCAGCGCCGTGCCGGATCAAGACGCGATGCCCTCTGCGGTGGAGCCCACCGTGGAGGCCCTTGGGCGCCTGTTCGATGAGCCCATTACGCAGCTGCCGGAAGATCTCTATATTCCCCCCGAGGCGCTCCGGGTCTTCCTGGAAGCGTTCGAGGGGCCGCTGGATCTGCTGCTGTATTTAATTCGGCGGCAGAACCTGGATATTCTGACCATCAACGTGGCCACCATCACCCACCAGTACATTGAATACGTGGAGCTGATGAAAGCCATGGAGATTGAGCTGGCGGGTGAGTACCTGCTAATGGCTGCCATGCTGGCGGAGATTAAATCCCGGACGCTGCTGCCACGCCCTCCCAAAGCGGAAGGCGAGGAGGAAGAGGATCCCCGCGCCGAGCTGATTCGCCGCCTGCAGGAGTATGAGCGCCTAAAAGAGGCCGCTGAGGCGCTGGATACGCTGCCCCGCGTCGGCCGGGACTGGTTCAGCGTGCAGGCGGGCTTACCGCCGCTGGAAACGCGGGTGATCCATCCCGATGTAGAGCTTGATGAGCTGCTGGGAGCACTGTCCGATATTCTCAAGCGCGCCGAGCTGGCCCAGGCCCACCAGATCAGCCGTGAAGTGCTCTCCACCCGCGAGCGCATGCTGAAAATCATGGAGCAGCTCAGTCAGGATGGCGAGAGCGGCCGTTATACGCCGTTTGAAGCGCTGTTTACCCTGGAAGAGGGACGTGCCGGTGTAGTCGTGACCTTTATGGCCATTCTAGAGCTTGCCAAAGAAGCCATGATTGAGATTGTTCAAAATGCACCGCTGTCGCCCATTCATGTGCGTGCCCGCCAAGCGGCGCTGGTCGATGGGGAAGAGGACGCATTCGAGCGTTTGGAAGAGGAGCAGGGCGATGCCGCCTCAGCATTCGAAGAGTCTGTGTTTGAACCTGACGAGGAGTCGCGGTGAGAGACACCACGTTAGATGACATTATTGAAGCGGCGCTGCTAGCAGCGGGTGAACCACTGCCGGTTGAGCGCCTGGAAACGCTATTTTTGGCCGATGAGTGCCCTTCCCGCAAAGCGTTGAGGGAGGCGCTTTCACGGCTAGCGCTGCGCCACGATAACGGCGCGCTCGAACTGGTCGAGACCGCCTCTGGCTTTCAGCTACGCATTCGCCCACGCTTGGCCCACTGGGTCTCGCGGCTGTGGGACGAGCGCCCCCAGCGCTACTCTCGAGCACTCTTGGAAACGCTGGCGCTAATTGCCTACCGCCAACCGGTGACTCGGGGTGATATCGAAGATGTGCGCGGTGTGAGCGTCAGCAGTTCGATTATTCGCACGCTGATGGAGCGCGGCTGGATACGCGTGGTGGGCCACCGGGACGTGCCGGGCCGTCCGGCGGTCTATGCCACCACGCGCAGCTTTTTGGATGACTTCGGGCTGAAAACCCTGGATGCGCTGCCGCCCATGCATACCCTGGTCAACGGTGACGATCGCGAAGCGCTTTCTCTGGAGGAGGCATCATCCGAACAAAACCCGCCGCTAGCACTGGACGAAACGGTGCAAAGCGTGCAGGATGCGCCACCCCAGCAAGATGAGAATACGTTGGCAGAGAGTGCCGACCACCACGCCGAGACGGCGTTAACCCAGCCGCTCAGCTTTGCCGATTTAGAGGCGCGGCTAGCGGCACGTGCGCAGCGTCAACATGAGGACGCTGACACGCAGACCAACGATGTGAGGTCAGACGACCATGAGTGAAAGTAACAACACCACGCCGCCTACCAGCGAAAAACTGCAGAAAGTGCTGGCCCGCGCGGGCCTTGGCTCCCGCCGTGAAATGGAAACTGCCATTGCCGATGGTCGGGTGAAGGTGAATAGCCAAGTGGCCAAACTGGGCGACCGAGTGGAAGCGCGGGATAAGGTCAGCTTTGATGACCGCCCGGTGACGCTGCGTCCGGAAGAGGAAGTGCCGCGCCGGGTCATTATGTACAACAAGCCGGAAGGCGAGCTGTGCACCCGTAAAGACCCGGAAGGCCGTCGCACGGTCTTTGAGCGCCTACCGCGCCTGAAAGGCGAGCGCTGGATTGCCATTGGCCGCTTGGACATCAATACCAGCGGCTTGCTGCTGTTCACCACCGACGGTGAACTTGCCAACCGCTTGATGCACCCCTCTACCCAGGTAGAGCGTGAGTACGCGGTGCGGGTCATGGGCGACGTCAAGCGCGAGCATATCGTCGCGATGGTCGACGGTGTGATGCTGGAAGATGGCCCGGCGCGCTTTACCGACGTACAGGAGTTTGGTGGAGAAGGCATCAATACCTGGTTCCACGTGGTGATTCTGGAGGGCCGCAACCGTGAAGTGCGCCGCCTGTGGGAATCCCAGGGGCTTACCGTTAGCCGCCTGAAGCGTGTGCGCTACGGCAATATCTTCCTCGACAAGCGGGCGAAAGCCGGTGAGTGGGTCGAACTCTCTCAGGATGAGGTGGATGACTTAGCGACGCTGGCCAACCTGGAAACCCGCAAAGTGCCTGAGCTGACGCCAGACGAGAAGAACCGCTGGAGCCGCGACAAGCATAAGCGTCGTCCGGTGCAGGCGATGCGCAAGCCGAAACCCAAGCGCGGTTAGGCTAGGCGCGGTTCAAGCAGTGCGCTCTGCACGGGGTAAGGCTTTTTGGCACCGTGCAGAGCAGTAGATATAGACGAAAGATAAAAAAGGGCTTGCTATTCACAAGCCGTATCCGTACTATATGCATCCGTTCGGACGGGTCGTTAGCTCAGTTGGTAGAGCAGTTGACTTTTAATCAATTGGTCGTAGGTTCGAATCCTACACGACCCACCATCCGAAATAAGCAAACGCATCAGGTAATAGTTTCACCAATGCTTTGTTTTCAATATGTGTTTCGATGTGAGTTAGTGTAGTATTTGCTAGTCGTTTTTGATTAGCGCAGCAAAATTTGGGTCGTTAGCTCAGTTGGTAGAGCAGTTGACTTTTAATCAATTGGTCGTAGGTTCGAATCCTACACGACCCACCAAATTCCGACGCCCTTGGTAGCTTGCTGCCAGGGGCGTTTTGCTATGCACGTTTTGCCGCGCTGCAACGTGACTTTCTGCTTGCAGCGGGCAACGATTGTCCACCACAATATGATGACAATAACGTGATTGCCACGGTGGTCCAGTGGTGAGACGCGTGGTGAGAAGCATAGTTAGAAGAATAGTGAAAAACGTATTGGTTAACGCATAATCGATAGATCGTTTGGCTGCCGAAGATGTCACGGCAGCCCTGGCTCTAAGCAAGCCAGGCTGGTGACGTGCCACCGCGAGAGACGCAGCGGCCGTTGCCCCCGAGTGCGGCGCATGCGGAGCGCATACGCCGTGACTGGTGTTTAACAGGGGGATTCCCTGTTCGTCACAGTGGTAGACACAATGACTATGATGACCTCTCAAGCTGAGCTAGACGCTCCGCTACCAAGCCCGTACTGTCCTACCCGTATCCCTGCGGAAGACGAAGCGCGAGTGGCTGAAATCAAGCAGTTGCTCAAGGCGAATAACGCCGTTTTGGTAGCGCATTACTATACCGACGATGCCATTCAGCAGCTTGCTGAAGAGACTGGCGGCTGTGTGGCGGACTCCCTGGAAATGGCCCGCTTCGGTGCCCGTCACGATGCCACCACACTCGTGGTGGCAGGCGTACGCTTTATGGGCGAGACGGCCAAGATCCTTTCCCCAGAAAAGCGTGTGTTGATGCCTACGCTCGAAGCGACCTGCTCGCTCGATATTGGCTGCCCGATTGACGAGTTCAGCGCGTTCTGCGATGCCCATCCGGACCGTACGGTGGTGGTGTACGCCAATACCTCGGCGGCGGTAAAAGCGCGTGCCGATTGGGTCGTGACCTCTTCGATTGCCGTGGAGGTCATTGAGCACCTGCAGGAGAAGGGTGAAAAGATTTTGTGGGCACCGGATAAGCATCTGGGTGGCTATATTCAGAAAAAAACCGGTGCCGACATGCTGATGTGGGACGGTGCCTGCATCGTGCACGAGGAGTTCAAGGCGAAAGGCATTCAAGACTTGAAGCGTCTGTATCCGGATGCCGCCGTGCTTGTCCACCCGGAGTCGCCGGAGGCTGTTGTGCAGCTGGCCGATGTGGCTGGCTCTACCTCCCAGCTCATCAAAGCAGCGCAAACGCTGCCCAATGAACAGCTGATTGTGGCCACTGACCGGGGCATTTTCTTCAAGATGCAGCAGGCCGTGCCTGAGAAAACGCTCTTTGAAGCGCCCACCGCCGGAAACGGTGCGACGTGCCGCAGCTGTGCCCATTGCCCCTGGATGGCGATGAACGCGCTGGATAATTTGGCAGGCGCGCTGCGTGAAGGCAGCGGCGAGATCTTTGTTGATGATGCCTTGCGTCAGCAGGCGTTAAAGCCCCTTGAGCGTATGTTGAACTTTAACGCTTAAACATTAGCGCTTAAGTATCAGCGCTTTAATATCAGTACAACGTTTCTGCTGTAAGCCAAAAGCCCGAACGCGATGCGTCGGGCTTTTTTGTATGTGTTGCATGTGCTTTATGGCGCTAAAACTTCTCTAGCGCCTCTCGGTACTCAAGAAACGCTTCTCTGCGCTGTTCAATGCGCGCTAGCGCCTGAGTGTCGTTTTCTTGCTGGGCGGCGTCTTTGGCAATACTTAACTGTCGAATGCCGCGGTCCACTCGGCCGGTGAGCTGCAGGTGCTCGGCACGGGCCAGGTGACCCCAGCCGTTAAACCCGCTGCGCCCGGCGGCCTCTGCCAGCAGGTTGAAGCCCTGGGGGCTTTCCGGGTGCTGCGTGGTGATATCTCGAAGCAGTTCGTAAGCCGCTTCTGGATCGCGCTGTAGCTGCGCCTCCGCTAGGGTCAACTGAGCAGGCAGATAGTTAGGCATCAGCCGCAGCAGCCGCTGGCTGCGGGAAATGGCCTCATCGTAGCGTTGGGCTTCCAGGGCTACGTTCGCCGCGGAGGCGGGCAGCATGCCGTAATCAGGAAGCTCGTTGGCAAGCTGATCGAGGGTTTGCAGCGCGCGGTCGGTTTGACCATTGTGCGCATCAATAAGTGCGTTGATATAACGCAGCGCAGGCTCCTCGGCATCCTCCTGAGCCAGCCGCGAAGCCGCTTGCTGGGGTGAATTGCGGTAAATGCTCAGCAAAGCGCGAGCGCGCATCATGTCGTAGAGCGTATCGCTGGTGTAGCGGCTGGCCACGCTAAGCTGAGAAACCCGCGCTTGGGCGTCGCTCAGGCGGCTATCTGACACAGGGTGGGTCAATAGAAATTCAGGCGGCGTGCCGCCTTGAAGCCGCGACAGGCGCTGCATGGTATCGAACATACGCACCGTGGCCTCTGGGTCGTAGCCTGCCTCTGCCATGGCCTGTAGGCCAATACGGTCAGCCTCTTGCTCAAAACGTCTGGAGTAGGTGAGCTGGTCCTGAATAAGCGCCGCCTGAGAGCCTATGGCGGTGGCAATGCCTGCATCGCCGCCGCCGCTGGCAGCAATCAGCATACCGGCTAGCATAGCCGCCATGGCGGGCAGCTGGGTCTGTTCTGCACGGGCGCTGCCACGGGCGTAGTGGCGTTGGGAAAGGTGGCCAAGCTCGTGGGCAATCACCGATACAAAAGCGCCTTCATCTTCAGCAAAGGCAAACAGCCCTGAATTAATGCCCACCACGCCGCCGGGCACCGCAAACGCATTGAGCGAACGGTTATCCACCATCACCGTGGTGGTTTGCAGGCTGCCGAGCTGGCTGTAAGGAGCCAGGCGTGCCACCAGGCTCTCCAGGTAGTCGCTGACAATAGGATCCTGCCACTGAGGGGCCTGGGCACGAAACTGGCGCAGCCATGCGCGGCCAAGGCGAAACTCCTCATTGCTTACCGATGCCGATGCGCCCCCTAAACTGGGCAGTTGGTAGTCGTCATAGCTGTGGCTGGGCAAGCTAACGCACAAAGCGCTGAGCGAGAGCGCGAGCGTGCAGGCCCAGCGAGAGTAGGCGGGTCTAAAATGCAGCATGACATCCCCATTCGTTCGAATAATAGGCACGGCTAACAACGGTGTGACATTGATTCAGGCAGGGAAGTGCCGTTAAATCAATATCGCAGTGGGCATCGCAAAAAAACAGTTTATGCAACAATGCGATGGTTATGTAGCCATTGAACGATTTAGCATCATGGAAGCTGCCTTTGGGGGAGAGTATGTCTGAGCAAACAGCGTCAGGGTTAGCCGAAGGGCTTAAGCCCGATCAAGTGTTGGACGCCACCGGATTGCACTGCCCGCTACCGCTGCTAAAGGCGAAGCAGGCACTGGCAGGCCTTGCGCCAGGCCAACTGCTGGAAGTAAGTGCGACCGATGCGGGCTCGTGGCGGGATATGGCGGCATTTACTGAGCTAAGCGACCATGTGATGGAAGCGCGGGTGCAGCGCGGCGACGTGTATGTATTTTGGATTCGTAAAGCAGGGAACACCCACTCATGACCATGCGCAGTATTCTGAAAAGTTGGGTAGAGCGCTACTTTTCAGACGAAGAGGCGTTAATTCTTCTGGTGGTGCTGGTGGCAGGGTTTGCCGCCATTATTTGGTTTGGCCGCATGTTGGCACCGTTCTTTACCGCGTTGGTGCTGGCGTTTTTACTGCAAGGCGTGGTTAGCGCGCTCACGCGACGTCGAGTGCCGCATTTGCTGGCTGTCATTATGGTGTTTTTGGCATTTGTCAGCGTGCTGCTCACGCTAGCGTTTATCTTGATGCCGCTGATCTGGAATCAGCTGGTCGGGCTCGTTCAAGAGACGCCGCGCATGTTTGCCAGCGGCCAGGGCTGGCTAGATCAGTTGCAGGAGCGCTTCCCTAATATCGTGACGCCTGATCAGATGCAGAGCTGGATTGGCGTCGCCGGGCGGGAAATTAGCCAGCTAGGTCAGCGCGCCTTGACGCTCTCGTTGACCTCGCTTGGCAATGTCATGTCGTTGATCATCTATTTGGTGTTAGTGCCGATTTTGGTCTTTTTTATGCTGAAAGATCGTGAGGCGCTGGTGGGCTTTACGCTCTCGCTGCTGCCGCAGAAGCGTACGCTGCTGACGCGCATCTGGCATGAAATGGATCGCCAAATCGCCAACTATATCCGCGGTAAGTCCATTGAGATCGTCATCGTCGGCACGGTGGCGTATATCACCTTTGCCTTTTTTGGCTTGCCCTATACGGCGCTACTGGCCGTGCTGGTCGGTTTTTCCGTATTGGTGCCCTACATTGGCGCGGCGGTGGCAACCATCCCCGTGGCGGCGGTAGCGGGCTTCCATTTCGGTATTAGCGAGCAGTTTGTCTACGTTTTAGTGGCCTACGGCGTGCTGCAGGCACTGGATGGCAACGTACTGGCCCCCGTGCTGTTCTCAGAAACCAATAACATCCACCCAGTCTCGATTATCGTTGCGGTGCTGTTCTTTGGCGGTATTTGGGGATTCTGGGGGGTGTTTTTTGCCATCCCGCTTGCCACGCTGCTGAAAGCGCTGGTGTATGCATGGCCAAGAGGGCTTGAAGGCCGACAAACATCGCAGGTGCCACCGCTGAAGCAGGATTAGCCGTGAGCATGGCTGTGCCCCGATATGGGCACAGCCAGCGGTGCATTATTACTGGCTATTCAGTGCCTGCGCCGCGCTTAGTACCTCATCTACGTGGCCAGGAACTTTAACGCCGCGCCACTCTTGGGCAAGCTTGCCATCCTGGTCGATCAAGAAGGTGCTACGCTCGATGCCCAGGTGCTCTTTGCCGTACATTTTCTTGAGTTTGATCACATCAAACAGCTGACAAACGGTTTCGTCTTTGTCGGAAATCAGTTCAAAATTGAAATCCTGCTTGGCTTTGAAGTTTTCCTGGGCGCGCAGACCGTCCCGGGAGACACCGATGACCACGGTGTTGGCGGCATCGAAGGCAGTTTTGCGATCACGGAAGTCGCCGCCCTCGGTGGTGCAGCCTGGCGTGCTGGCTTTCGGATAGAAGTAGATGACTACCTGCTTGCCACGCAGTTCCGACAGCGTGATGGTGTCGCCGCCGGTGGCTGGGGCGGAAAAATCAGGGACGGGCTGGCCGAGTTCAATCGCCATAAAGGCTCCTTATGGGGGTGACTTTCATAGAAAATTACACGCAAGCGCTGCGCTGCTGTCAAAGCGTTAAGTAAACTCGCAGCGCTTTACGCTGTACAGGCTCGAATCGCCTGAGTACCATTTGCTGTTTGTGGGCAGGGGTGATCGCGCTCCTTCAAAGTATCAACGCCGCGTCTTAACTCAATGTACGTCATTGCACCCTACGTGGCAGCTTGATTTCAACTTTTTGCAGGTGAGGAAAATACGGATGATCACAGGCAGCATTGTCGCCCTGGCGACGCCGATGAAAGTCAATGGCGACATCGACTGGGAGGCGCTTCGTCGTCTGGTGAACTTCCACCTCGATAATGGCACTGATGCCATCGTCGCTGCGGGCACCACGGGTGAACCCACGACCATGTCCTTTGCTGAGCACTTTGATGTGATCCGCAGCGTGGTTGAAGAAGTCAATGGTCGCATTCCTGTCATTGCCGGTACCGGGGCGAACGCTACCTCGGAAGCCGTTGAGCTGGCGCGCTACGCCAGTGAAGTGGGCGCGGACTACTGCCTATCCGTCTGCCCCTACTACAATAAGCCTACCCAGGAAGGCCTGTACCAGCACTTTAAAGCGGTCGCTGAAGGTAGCAAACTTCCGGTCATTATGTACAACGTTCCTGGCCGCACTTGCTCCGATCTCTACAACGAGACAGTGGTGCGCTTAGCGGAAGTGAACAACATTATCGGCCTAAAAGATGCCACCGGGAACCTTGAGCGCGCTGAGGATCTAATCTCACGCCTGAAAGGCAGCGATTTCATGCTCTACTCGGGTGATGACGCAACGGCCTGCGATTTCATGCTAATGGGTGGGCATGGTGATATCTCCGTGACCGCGAACGTTGCCCCCAAAGCCATGCATGACCTGTGCGCGGCTGCTGTGGCTGGCGATGCCGACAAGGCTCACCAAATTAATACGCGCTTGATGCCGCTGCACACTAACCTAGGCATTGAATCTAATCCCATTCCCGTAAAGTGGGCGCTGCACCGCATGGGTTACATGGAAGCAGGTATTCGTCTGCCGCTGACGTGGCTGTCGGAGAAGTACCACGGCACGGTAAGCGAAGCACTGCAGCTGGCGGGCGTCGTAGAGGAGTAACCCGGCGCTCGAAACCCTTTTGCTACCCGGTGATGGCATGGCCTTCCGGGTAACTGACCTGTTGACTGTTAAGGTGGCTTGATGAGCTCTGTGCTTGAACAACGTGCGCTTAAATGGATACCGCTGGCACTCGCAGCTGCTGTCACACTGGCAGGTTGCGCGCGCGATGGTTATTACCACGACCGCAACTTGGACTACACCGAAGCGGCTCCTGCGCCGCCCCTCGTGCTGCCTGAAACCCGTAATACGCAGCGTTACCAAGATGCCATGCCCGTTACCCAGATAGCGTTGCAGGGCTCACAGCTTGACGAACCGGCAGAGATTGAACCGCCGCAGCCGTTGGCCATTGGTGGTGGATTAGAGCCTGAGTACGTTGAGCGCCGTCAGGTGGGCGATCAAAGTTGGTTAGTAGTGGCCGCCGACCCTGGTACCGTTTGGCCACAACTGGAAGCGTTTGTACGCAGCCGCCAGCTTCCTGTTCAAGAGAGCAGCGCCACCCAAGGCGTGATCGTGACCCCGCAAGCCACACTAAGCCTGCAGAGTGCCCTGCGCGCTGGTAGCAGCGAAGTGCGCTGTGACCAGAGTGGGCAAAGTGCTGAGAGCTGCTTAACGGCACTAGAGCAGTACCTGGGCGCGCGTAGCGCAACGGCTAGCTCCTCTTCCTGGACCGCTCAGCGCTTGGCTAGCGAGCAAACGCTGCAACTGCGTCAACAGGGCGATGAGTGGGAAGTGCTGATTCCGCAACCCATCGACCGCGTTTGGGCGGAGCTGAACCACTACCTCTCTCTTGATTTCACCCAAGAGGGGCAGCGTAATCTGCTCGCGACCTCCGCCGATGACTATGAGTTCTTGGTGGAGTACATGACGGAAACTGAGCGTGGGCGCAACCCGCTGCAGATCGTCTTTGGCCCTGATGTTAAGCAGATTCGACTAGCGCTTGAGCCCAACGGTGACCAGACCGTGCTGCGGGCTATCAACGCCAGCGAGCGTAGTTTTAGCGCTGATGATCAGCGCGAGTTGCTTGAGCGCGTCTCCGGCTACTTACGTTAACCCTTTGACTCTCACTTTCTCACGGAGCCTCCATGGAAAAGCGCCAAGAACTCTATGCCGGCAAGGCAAAATCTGTCTACACCACTGACGATCCTGACCTGCTGGTACTGCAATTTCGTGATGACACCAGCGCTTTCGATGGTAAAAAGAAAGAGGCGCTGGCCCGTAAGGGGATGGTGAACAACATTTTTAACGCTTTCATCATGGAGCGTTTAGAAGAGGGCGGTATCCCGACGCATTTTGAGAAGCAGCTTTCCGACAACGAAAGTCTGGTCAAAAAAATGCAGATGATTCCGGTCGAGTGCGTGGTGCGCAACATTGCCGCAGGTGGTTTGGTGAAGCGACTGGGCGTGGAAGAGGGGATTGCCCTTAACCCGCCGACCTTTGAGCTGTTCTTAAAGAACGACGAGAAGGGCGACCCGATGATCAATGAGTCGCTGGCGGAAACCTTTGGCTGGGCAACCCCCGAGCAGCTCGCCAAAATGAAGACGTTGACGTTTAAGGTGAATCATATCCTCAAGCAGCTGTTTGCCGAAGGCGATATGCTGTTAGTGGATTACAAACTGGAGTTCGGCGTGTTCAAAGGCGAGGTGGTACTGGGTGATGAGTTCTCCCCGGATGGCTGCCGTTTATGGGATGCCAACACCCGCGAGAAGCTGGATAAGGACCGCTTCCGTCAGGGGTTGGGTGGCGTCATTGAAGCCTACGAAGAAGTCGGCCGTCGTCTAGGGATTACCTTTCCCGCCTAACGTGTTTCGTTAGTCAGCGTATCGATCGCCACCACCTTCAGGGTGGTGGCGTCGTTTTCAAGGGGTGTTTCTTTTACCGCTTGGAATTTCACATCTATATCCCGCAGTCGTACCCCATAAATGCGCCCACTCTGCTCCTCACGCTGGTAAGCCGGGCGTGGGTCTTGGCCTAACACCTGCTCAATTAGCGCGTAGAGCGACGCTCCGTCGGCGCGGGCGGCAAGGCTGGCCTGGGCGGCCTGGCTAAAGCTCACGGGCAGCAGTGACGGGGCGCTGGGGGCAAATCCCGCCCGCGCCTCGGGCTTCGCTTCGGCCCAGGGCAGGTAGGGTTTAATATCGACCACTGGCGTGCCGCTGACCAAGTCACAGCCTGCCAAGTGCAAACTCACCCCTTGCTGAGTATCAATGTGCGATAGCTCAATCAGCGAAAGCCCCAACCGGTTAGGGCGATGGGTGCTGCGGCTGGCAAAGACGCCGACTTTACGGTTGCCACCCAGGCGCGGCGGGCGCACTAAGGGCGTCCACCGGGTTGGGCTTTGATGAAAGATGAATGATATCCATAGGTGGCTAAAGTCTTCCAAGCCCCGTACGGTGAGAGGATCATCAAACGGCGCTGTGAGTACTAGACGTGCATTGGCCGCTGGCGCTAACCCAGGCTGGCGGGGGACGCCGAATTTATCCGGATAGTCGCTGATAATATGACCAATGGGCGTCAGCGCAAATGACGCGCTATCTGAACGATCGTGCATAGCACTGCCTTTTGAAGGTTGGTCGGTGCCAACGTGGTCAACGAAGTCGTGGGTATTTAGTAATGTAGCGATGAGTATAAAATAGCCAACTGGCGGCAGACAGTGAGTTGTCCGTTGCCAGCCGCTAAATCGCATTGAGGCGAAGCATGTTGAAAACGAACGAACGCGCACCATCCCCTGCGCCCACCGCCCGCGTTACCTATCGCGCGGCGTTAGCCAAGGATGCCGCTGATCAGGCGGAAGTATTTTACCATGCCGTCATGCAGGGGGCGGCCACCCATTACGGGTTGGATGAGCGCCGCGCCTGGGCCCAATGCGCTACCCCGCGAGGCGAGCGCCTGGGCGGCGCGCCAAGCGCTATACACTACGCTGGTAGCCGCTTGTGATGGCCGGTGCGTCGGTTTTTTAGAGCTTAATATCAGTGCTGGACGTATTGAGACCCTCTACGTGTGGCCGTCACTAGCGGGACGCGGCATAGGCACCACGCTACTGATCCATGCCGAGCGTATTCTGCTGGAACATGGCGTGTCTCAGGTGGAGATCGAGGCGAGCCTGGTACTCTACGAGCGCTTGCTACGCCGAGGCTTCGTGAACCACGGCGAGCAGTGGGTAGAGCGCAGCGGCGAGATGCTACAGCGCTACCGGCTCGTCAAGCAGCTAAACGCAGTGGAAACCTAGCCGCTCAGACGTTAAAGGTTTGGGTGATGCGCATCGACAGGTCGATGGACTTCACATCTTTTGTCAGCACGCCGCTAGAAATGCAGTCTACGCCGGTGTCGGCAATCGCTTTTAGCGTGGTGTCATCCACATTGCCGGAGGCTTCCAGAGTGGCGCGTCCGCCATTGATTTCCACCGCCACGTGCAGGTCTTCAATGGCGAAGTTATCCAGCATCACGATGTCGGCACCTGCCGCCAGCGCTTGGTCCAACTCCTCGAAGGTTTCGACTTCCACTTCTACCGGCAGGTCGCTGGCTAGTTTGCGGGCCTGCGCCACGGCGGCCTGAATGCCACCACAGGCCGCGATGTGATTCTCCTTGATCAAGAAGGCATCCCACAGGCCCAGGCGGTGATTATGGCCACCGCCACAGGTGACTGCGTACTTTTGTGCCAAGCGTAGCCCCGGTAGCGTTTTGCGGGTGTCCAGCAGGCGTACGCCGGTGCCTTCGATCAGGTCTACATAGCGGCGAGTGGCGGTGGCCGTGGCAGACAGCGTCTGCAGAATGTTCAGCGCTGCGCGTTCACCGGTCAGCAGGCTACGGGCCGGGCCTTCAATCTCTAAAAAACACTGCTCCGCATCTAAAACATCGCCGTCAGCAGCCTGCCAGCGTAATGTCACGCGGCTATCCAAACGACGAAAAATTTCATCAACCCAGGCAACGCCACACAGCACGGCAGGTTCACGGGTGATCACCTTAGCGGTTGCCCACTGGTTCTCAGGAATCAGCTGAGCCGTGATATCTCCCGTACCAACGTCTTCCGCTAACAGGCGGGCAGCACAGGCGCGAATCTCTTCAGCAAGAGCAGTTTGATAATCCATAGCGGTGGGGTCTCTGGGCGTCGTCTTCGATGACGGGCATTATAGTGAAACAGAACGCTAACGTAGAGGAGCGAGTGCGATCATGAACCAAGAAAACAGGGCAGGGCAGTGGTCCAGGGCACGGCAGGTAGCGTCGCCTAACCAGGATGCACGCCCTCACGGCGAGGTATCGCTGCTGCTCTTGCACGCCATTAGCCTGCCGCCAGGGCAGTTCTCGGGCGATGCCATCGAGGCGCTATTCACCAATCGACTGCCCCCGGACGGACACCCTTTCTTTGCCGAGATCGCCCACCTGCGGGTATCGGCCCATCTGTTGATCCGTCGCGACGGCGAGTGCGTTCAGTTCGTCGATACCGACCAGCGTGCCTGGCATGCCGGTCGCTCCTGCTGGTGGGACCCTGCGCTGGGCGTATGGCGATCCAGGCTCAACGATTTTTCTGTGGGCATCGAACTTGAGGGCGATGATGACACTCCCTTTACCCAAGCGCAGTACACTTCCCTCGTCGACGCGGTGGGGTGGCTGATGGCTCGCTACCCGGCTTTGACGCCACAGCGAATCACCAGCCATGCCAAAGTAGCGCCGCTGCGTAAAACCGATCCAGGGCCCGCCTTCGATTGGGCGTATTTCCGCCAGCGATTGTCACAGGCGGCCTTTAAACGATAAAAGCGTGGGTTAAAAAGTAGCGTTAAGTGGTTCTTGAGGCAGGTAATAAAACGGTAGTTTAACTACATTCAGAAGGTGTTAGTCGCAGCGACAAAGGTCTTATAAAGCGCTTATGTTGCAGTGCAATAGTTTGTTTTCGATGGCTTTTTGCGGCGTGCCGGAATTGGCAGCGTGGCGACTTTGCGGTATCTTCGCATATACAAAAGGCTAATTTTTACCAAATACCTGTAGCTTAACTACATTCATGAAAGCGTAGCTCATTGAATGTAGGGTGAAAATCCCCTGCTCGATGCATCGCGTCGGCTATTCACAGGCCTGTGGTGGCCAAACACTGCAGCCGCCCCAGGCCCGAAGGGTTGGCGGGGCTCATTGTCATTTATCGTCATTCGGAGAGACCTCTATGAGTCTGGAGACAAGAGAAGATCTCGATCCGGTCGAAACCACGGAGTGGCTGGAATCCCTGGAATCGGTACTGGATCGTGAGGGCGAGGATCGTGCCCGCTACCTGATGACCCGCCTGGCGGATCGCCTGCGCCGGGACGGGATGAAGGTGCCCTTCTCGGTGACAACCCCCCACCGTAATACGATCCCGGTTCATCGCGAAGCGCCCATGCCGGGCGACCTGTTCATGGAGCGTCGCATTCGTTCCCTGATTCGCTACAACGCGATTGCCCAGGTGATTCGTAACAACCGGGCCAACCCGGGCCTGGGGGGCCACATTGCAAGCTTCATGTCGTCCGCCACGCTGTACGACGTGGGCTTCAACCACTTCTTCCGCGCCCCCAAAGGCGACTTTGAAGGCGACCTGATTTACATTCAGGGCCACGTGGCACCGGGTATCTATGCGCGCTCCTTCCTGGAAGGCCGCCTGACCGAAGAGCAGATGGACAAGTTCCGTCGTGAAGTCGACGGCGATGGCCTCTCTTCCTACCCGCACCCGTGGCTGATGCCGGACTACTGGCAGTTCCCCACGGTCTCCATGGGGCTTGGCCCGATTCAGGCTATCTACCAAGCCCACGTGATGAAGTACCTGCATCACCGTGAGCTGAAAGACATGCACGACCGCAAGATCTGGTGCTTCATGGGCGATGGCGAGTGTGACGAGCCGGAATCCCTAGGCGCGATCTCCCTGGCGGGCCGTGAGAACCTCGATAACCTGATCTTCGTGATCAACTGTAACCTGCAGCGCCTGGACGGCCCAGTACGCGGCAACTCCCGCGTTATGGACGAGTTCGAAGGCGTCTTCCGCGGTGCCGGTTGGAACGTGATCAAGGTCGTTTGGGGTCGTCTCTGGGATCCGCTGTTCGAGAAGGATAAGAAAGGCATCCTTCAGAAGCGCATGGACGAGGCGGTCGACGGCGAGTACCAGAACTACAAGGCGAACGGCGGTGCTTACACCCGTGAGCACTTCTTTGGTAAGTACCCAGAAACCGAAGCGATGGTCAAAGACCTCTCCGACGAGGATATCTGGAAGCTCAACCGGGGTGGCCACGACCCGTTCAAGGTCTACGCGGCTTACCACGAAGCGGTCAACACCACCAACGGCAAGCCCACGGTCATCCTGGCGCACACCGTCAAAGGGTACGGCATGGGCAGCGGCGATGGCGAAGCCGCCAACGAAGCCCACCAGGTCAAGAGCATGGAGTACGAAGCGCTGAAGAAATTCCGCGACCGCTTCGGCATTCCGCTCACCGACGAGCAGCTCAAAGACGTGCCGTACTACAAGCCGGAAGAGGACTCTCCCGAGCTCAAGTACATGCACCTGCAGCGCGAGCGTCTCAACGGCTACCTGCCGAGCCGCCGCAGCGATTTCGAAGCGCTGGAAATCCCCAGCCTGGAAGACAAGACGTTTGCCTCCCAGATGGGCGGTTCCAAAGGCCGCGAAATCTCAACCACCATGGCCTTCGTGCGTATCCTGAATGGCCTGGTGAAAGACAAGCAGCTGGGCAAGCAGGTCGTGCCGATTGTCCCCGATGAGGCCCGTACCTTCGGTATGGAAGGCATGTTCCGCCAGCTGGGTATCTACACTGCCGAAGGTCAGAAGTACGAGCCGGTCGATAAAGGCCAGATCATGTACTACCGCGAGGACCAGAAAGGTCAGGTACTCGAGGAAGGCATTACAGAGGCAGGCGCGATGTCGGCGTGGATCGCCGCCGCGACCTCCTACAGCAACAACAACGTCACCCTGCTGCCGTTCTACATCTACTACTCGATGTTCGGCTTCCAGCGTATTGGTGATTTGGCATGGGCCGCAGGCGACCTGCAGGCGCGTGGCTTTATGGTTGGCGGCACCGCCGGGCGTACCACGCTCAACGGTGAAGGCCTGCAGCACCAGGATGGCCACAGCCTGATTCAGGCCTCCACCATCCCCAACTGCCGCAGCTACGACCCGACGTACGCCCATGAAGTTGCGGTTATCGTGCAAGACGGCCTGAAGCGCATGTTCACGGATCAAGAGAACTGCTTCTACTACCTGACCGTGATGAACGAGAACTACGAGCACCCCGAGCTTGAGAACGTACCGGCCGACGACATCGTCAAGGGCATGTACCTGCTTAAAGAGACCCAGGGTGACAAAGGGCGCGTTCAGCTGCTGGGTTCCGGCACCATTCTGCGTGAAGTGGAAGCTGCCGCTGAGCTGCTGGCCAACGACTGGGGCATCGGGGCGGACATCTGGAGCGTGACCAGCTTCAACGAGCTGCGTCGTGAAGCGCTGCTGCTGGAGCGTGAAGCGTTCCTCAACCCGGATGCCGAGGCCAACAAGCCCCACGTTACCAAGTGCCTGGAAGGTCGTGATGGTCCGGTGATTGCGTCTACCGACTACATGAAGCTCTACGCGGATCAAGTACGTGCTTGGGTGCCCAGTGATTACACTGTGTTGGGTACCGACGGCTTTGGTCGTTCTGATACCCGCGAGAAGCTGCGCTACTTCTTCGAAGTAGACCGCTACTTCGTCACCGTTGCTGCGCTGCGTGCGCTGGCCGACCGTGGTGAGCTTGATCGCAAGCAGGTTGGCGAAGCGCTGAAGAAATATGGCATCGATGCCAACAAGCCGAACCCGCTGACCAGCTAAACCGCTGCCCGGCGGACAGATGTCCGCCGGCTCGATCCGATTTGGAAGGAGCGCGACCTTGAGTAGCGAAATCATCAAAGTTCCCGACATCGGTGGGGATACCGATGTCGAAATCATCGAGATTGCGGTGTCAGAAGGCGACGTCATCGAAGCGGAAGACACCCTGATCACTCTGGAATCCGACAAAGCCAGCATGGATGTACCGGCCCCGAAAGGCGGCAAGGTGGTCAAAGTGTTGGTGAAAGAGGGCGATAAAGTCTCCGAAGGCGACGATATCGTTGAGCTGGAAGTGGAAGGTGGCGGTGAGAGCGATGCCGAGCCAGAAGCCGCCGCAGAAGACAGCCAGCCCGAAGCCGACGCGCCCGCCAAGCAGCCAGAAGCGGCCCCTGCGCCGAAGAAAGCCAGCGGTGGCAAGCAGACCGTCGACATCAAGGTGCCTGACCTTGGCGGCTCCGATAACGTCGAGATCATCGAAGTCGCCGTGAGCGAAGGCGATGACGTCAACGCTGAAGACCCGTTGATCACCCTGGAGTCTGACAAGGCTTCCATGGACGTGCCTAGCCCGCACAGCGGTAAGATCGTGTCGCTAACGGTGAAAGAGGGCGACACCGTTTCCGAAGGCGACGTGATTGGCCAGATGGAGATCGCGGGCGAAGGTGACGATACCGACGACGCGGACGCGCCTGAGCAGGCTGACGAGTCTGCCACCGCTAACCAATCTGCCGACGCCGAAGACGATGCGGCCGAAGAAGAGGGCGGCAGCGGCGAGCCCGAACGCAAAGAGATTCGCGTGCCGGATCTGTCGGGCTCTTCTGACGTGCCGATTATCGAAATTGGTGTTGCCGCTGGCGATGAAGTTGACATCGAAGACCCGCTGATCACTCTGGAGTCTGACAAGGCCTCCATGGACGTGCCAAGCCCCTTCAAGGGCAAGATTCTGGAGCTCACCGTCAAAGAGGGTGATACGGTCTCCGAAGGTGACGTGATCGGCTATATGGAAGTCGCGGGTGCCAAGAAAGCCGCACCCAAAAAAGCAGCTCCTGAAAAGGCGGATAGCAAGCCGCAGAGCGCACCCAGCGCCAAGCAGGCTTCTCCGGCGGGTTCTCCCAGCCCCGAAGCGCAAATGGCCGCGCATAAGCCGCGTGACGGCAAGCTGGTTCACGCAGGACCCGCAGTACGCATGCTGGCCCGTGAGCTAGGCGTCGACCTTGGCCTCGTGAAGCCCAGCGGCCCGAAAGACCGCGTGCTGAAAGAGGACGTACAAGCGTACGTTAAGCAAGCCATTGCGAACCAGGGCAAAGCCCAGGCAGCCGCTCCTGCTGCCAGCGGTGGTGCAGGTATCCCCGCCGTGCCGGAAGTCGACTTCAGCCAGTTTGGTGAAGTGGAAGAGAAGCCGATGGGTCGCCTGCTCAAGATGGGCGCAACCAACCTGCACCGCAGCTGGCTCAACGTACCCCATGTGACTCAGTTCGATGAAGCCGACATCACCGAGCTTGAGAACTTCCGTAAAGCTATGAAGGCGGAAGCCGAAGCCCAGGGAGCCAAGCTCACGCCGCTGCCCTTCCTGGTCAAGGCGTGTGCCTTTGCACTGCGCAAGTTCCCGCAGTTCAACGTCAGCTTGAAAGGCGACGGCGATACGCTGGTGTGGAAGAAGTACGTCCATATCGGTATCGCGGTGGATACGCCGGACGGTCTGATGGTGCCCGTGCTGCGCGACGCTGATAAGAAGTCCTTGATTGAGATTGCCAAGGAGATGGCGGAGCTGGGCAAGAAAGCGCAAACCAAGAAGCTCAAGCGGGAAGAGATGACCGGTGGCTGCTTCACCATTTCGAGCCTGGGTTCGATTGGTGGCACGGCCTTTACGCCGATCGTCAACGCCCCTGAGGTCGCGATCTTGGGTGTATCGAAAGCGCAGATGAAGCCGGTATGGGATGGCAGTGCTTTCCAGCCGCGCTTGATGATGCCGCTGTCGCTCTCCTACGATCACCGCGCGATCAACGGTGCGGATGCAGCGCGATTCACCGCCTTCCTGGCGGACGTGCTCACCGATATCCGTCGCTTGCTGCTGTAAGCGATCATACGAGCAAGCCACAAGCGGCGCCCTTTCGGGCGCCGCTTGTGTTTAAACGGCTTAGCCGTGTAAACGGTGGCTTGGCGCAAACAGGGTGACCAAAGTACTAACGCTGGCCACTTTGCTGTTTTTGCTCAAAAAAACACAAAATAATCGTGCTCTCAGGCTTTTGGGGAGTTGTGTCGCCTGAACGGCACGGTTATTGTCGGTTCATTGATTTCATCTATCACTACCATTCAAGACGATCATTCAAGGAGCAGTGCCATGCGTTTAATCCTGTTGGGTGCCCCCGGCGCAGGGAAGGGGACTCAGGCTCAGTTTATTTGTGAGCAGTTCAAGATTCCCCAAATTTCCACCGGGGATATGCTGCGCGCCGCTATCAAGGACGGCACTGAGCTGGGCCTGAAGGTCAAAGAGATTATGAACAGCGGTGGTCTGGTGTCGGATGATATCATCATCGACTTGGTCAAAGAGCGCATTAGCCAGCCCGACTGTGAGAATGGCTTCCTGTTTGACGGCTTCCCGCGCACCATTCCTCAGGCAGATGCCATGAAAGAGGGCGGTGTGAAACTCGACCACGTGCTGGAAATTGCCGTGCCGGACGAAGAGATCGTCAGCCGTTTAGCAGGTCGCCGTGTTCACCCGGCCTCAGGTCGCGTGTACCACGTTGAGCACAATCCGCCCAAAGAGCCGGGCAAAGACGATGTGACCGGCGAAGCGCTGATTCAGCGTGAAGACGATCAAGAGTCTACGGTACGCAATCGTCTGTCGGTCTACCACGACCAAACCGCGCCGCTGGTGGAATACTACAAACAGTGGGCGAAAGAGGACCCAGCCGCCGCGCCGCAGTATCACCGCGTCGAAGGCGTGGGCAGCGTGGCGGACATCACGCGCCAGGTGAAAGAAGCGCTGAGCTAAGCGCGCCGCAGCGTCACGTGTCACGATGGCCCGCAGGCTTCCTGCGGGCCATCGTCGTTTCAGGCGTGTGACGGTATACTAGAGGCCTATTTTTACGGAGTGCAATACCGCTATGTCGTCGTTATACCTTCTGGCACTGGATGCCTCCTCCAGCGCCTGTTCTGCGGCTTTGCTCCGCCAAGCAAGCGGTCAGCATGACTGTTTGGCGCGCTATGAAATGACGCCACGCGCGCACACCAAGCGCTTGATGCCGATGGTGGATGAGCTGCTCGCTGATGCGGGCATTGCCCCTCAAGCGCTGAACGCCATTGCGTTCGGGCGTGGTCCCGGTTCGTTTACCGGCCTGCGCATTGCGGCCGGTGCTGCCCAAGGCCTGGCGTTTGGCTTGGACTGCCCGCTGCTCGGCATTTCGACCTTGGAGGCGCTCGCGCTACAAGCGCATCGGCGTTATCACTTTCGCCATGTAGTCACCGCGTTGGATGCGCGCATGGGCGAAGTGTATGCGGCCACCTGGCACTGCTTGAACGATACCCTAAGCTTACAAAGTGACGAGGTCGTCATCGCGCCCAGTGCATTCTGCTTGCCGGCCGACGAGACCGATTGGGTGGGCGTAGGCTCGGGCTTTAGCCTGTGGGATGAGTTTGCTGTCGGCGTGCAGGCCAGTATGTCGCAACATCTCACGGACTTAGAACCGCGCGCAGAGGAGATGGCCTGGCTGGCCGCCCGCGACTTGGACGCAGGCTTAGGCCGGGCGGCCCATGAAGCGCAGCCGGTGTACTTGCGCAATAATGTTGCCTGGAAAAAACCGGCATGAGCCAGCCGGTGCCACAGGTGGCCCTGCCGCCAGGGCTAACCCTGGGGTATGTGAATGGTCAGCTTGCCTTAGCGGGGGATGAGCGCCAGTACGGCAAGCCGCTCAGCGTTGATTTTGTCTCGGGCAAGGCCGCGCACCGCCGTCAGTTCGGCGGCGGCCGTGGGCAATTGGTGGCCAAAGCCTGCGGGCTTACCAAGGGCATCACGCCGAGCGTGGTTGATGCCACAGCAGGCCTGGGCCGCGACGCCTTTGTGTTGGCAAGCCTAGGCGCGCAGGTGCTAATGATTGAGCGGGTCGAAGCCATTGCGGCGCTGCTGCAAGATGGCCTTGAACGTGCCGCTAGCGCAGATGAAACGGCATTGATTGCCGGGCGAATGGCACTTCGCCATGGCGACGCCGCGGAACAGTTGGCAGCTCTCATCGCTGATGCTGAGTTTGCGCCTCAGGTCATTCATCTGGACCCCATGTTTCCCCATCGCGAAAAATCCGCGCTGGTGAAAAAAGAGATGCGCGTGTTTCGTGAGCTGGCCGGGGATGATGACGATGCCCCGCGCTTATTAGCAGCGGCGCTGGAGGTGGCAACGCACCGCGTGGTAGTGAAACGCCCGCGTAAGGCGCCGCCCATTGCTGGGCCTGCGCCGCAGCACACGCTGGAAGGCAAAACGAGCCGCTACGATCTGTACGTTCATCGTTCACTCAGCCGCTGAGCGTGGATGAAGCAGCGTAGCAAGAGAAGGAGTCTCTATGCAGCACGAGTGGCGAGAAGGAAATCGTGTGATTCTGCTGCCGGAAGCATCGCGCTTTTTACCGGCGATGTTTGAGGCGGTGAGTCAGGCGCAGCACTACGTGCTGGTGGAGCTCTATTTGATGGAGTCCGGCGAGCTCGCAAACCAAGTCATTGACGCGTTAGCAGCCGCAACGCGGCGAGGGGTGAAAACCTATCTATTGCTAGATGGCTATGGCGCCATGGGGTTGGAGCGAAGCGACCGTGAACGTTTGCAGGCAGCGGGCGTGGCCTTGCAGCTGTTCAACCCGATTGGCTTCCACTCGCTGGCACGCAACCTGAGCCGTGACCACCGCAAGATCGTGGTGGTGGATGGCGAGGTAGCCTTCACGGGCGGGTTTGGCGCGGTGGATGAATTCCTGGAGGCCTGGTACGAAATCGCCGCCCGGGTCGAAGGGCCCGTGGTGGCCGACTGGGAGGCGCTGTTTCGTCGCTTGTGGTGTTCGCGGCTGACCCGCTATGCGTCCCCGCAAGGGCCGCGTCTGGCACTGCCGGAGGCGCGGGTAGCCGAGCCGCAGGAAGAGGGTGTCAGGGGCAGGGTCATCTCGGGGCGTGGCTATCGCTACCAGGCCATTCGGCACTCACTCTACGCGCGGGTCCACCAGTCTCGCCAACGACTGTGGTTATGTACGCCCTATTTTGTGCCGACATTTGCGCTGCGTCGTCGCCTGATTCGAGCCGCCCAGCGAGGCGTCGACGTTCGTCTGCTACTGCCCGGTGCCAAGCACGACCACCCCGGCGTGCGCTATGCGGGTCAGCGTTTTTATCAAGGGCTGCTGAGAGCGGGCGTGCGTATTTTCGAGTTCCAGCCGACTTTTATACACGCCAAGTTCGTCCTGGCCGATGAGTGGGTTAGCCTCGGCTCCTGTAACTTTGACCACTGGAACTTACACTGGAACCTAGAGGCCAATCAGGAGATCGAGGACTCGGCGTTTGCCTGCGAAGTGCAGGCGCTTTTCGAGCGTAACTTTGCCGCCAGCCAAGAGGTGGATGCCCATGCCTGGGCCGCGCGGCCCTGGTGGCAGCGCGCCCGGGAGTGGGTATATGGCGCGCTGGATGGCCTGGTGACGCGGCTCAAGTAGCGGCTACTTGCGCTTTTTGCCCTTGGCAGGGGTTTTCTTGCGGGGCTTGGGTTTGGGCGTCTCGGGGGGTACGCGGTAGTGCAGGTACAGGTCGAGCACCAGTTCGGGCAGCTGGGCCACCAGCGCTTCCTGATTGGCCTGGTCGCTGGCCATCTCGGCCATGTCGGGTTCGTCGTCAAACAGACCCGAGAGCAGCATGAAGGGCAGCAGCAGGGTGGCCGCAGCCTCTTCGTCTTCCTGGAACCAGGCGCTCTCGTCGCTGAATACGCCCTCCATAAAGCCTGCACACCAGTCGCCAATAGGGGTTTCCTCGGCGGGCAGGCCATCCAGCGTTAGCTCGAAGGGCAGCTCCGGTAGGCCACCTTGCTCCAGTACCGCCATGGTGTTGTCGCGCAGTAGCGTCAGCAGCTGGATGATCTCTTCGCGCTCGGCGGCGTCGCGGTAGTTGGGTTCGCCTTGGAATAGCTCCTCTAGCCACTGCTCGGTGGGCTGCTCGCTAGGGGCAACCGCCAAGGCGACTAGAAAGCCGTGGGCTGAAATCAGATCGAGGGCATCTTCGCCCACTTGCTCTGAATCGAGAAAATCATCCAGCCTGTCGAGCTGTTCATCATCAAGCAGCGGCTGAGGCGGGGCATTGTCGGGCGAGTTTGCTTCGGTCACGGTATTGCGCTCTGCCATGGGGAGCCTCGTGGTCAACGTCATCTTTGAAAACCGCTGTCGATCCGTCACAATCGAGCAACGTTACTAATGGCTAGTTTATCACTAATGAAGACGTCACCACTGCCCCCTTGGCCGCGCGATGAGCTCATGTCGCGTTCTCATGACGCGCTGCTTCAGGCGGCTCAAGAGCGCGTGGCGCAGGCCCTGGCACGCTGCCGAGAAGTCTACCCAGCGCTGCCTGCCCCAAAGGTATGGTTTGATTTGAAAGGTGCTTCAGCAGGGCAGGCGCATCTTGGGCGGGGTGGACTACGCTTTAACCCAGTGCTGTTGAAAGACAATCGACAGGCCTTCTTCGATGAAGTGATTCCCCACGAGATGGCCCACTGGCTGGTCTTTCATCTGGCCAACGGCACGCGCTTAAAGCCCCACGGCCGCGAGTGGCAGTCGGTGATGCGAAATCTGTTTGGCTTGGTGCCACGGGTGACTCACCGCTTTGATATTCAGCGTTCCCAACCGCGTCCTTATCGGTATGAGTGTGGCTGCCAGATCCATCATTTTACCGCCAGACGTCATGCCTTAGTGGTAAAGGGGCGTCGTTATCGTTGCCGTCATTGTGATCAGACCTTGGTCTACAGCGCATTTGAAAACCTGTGATGCTATTTTAAGTCATTGTTTTTAAAATAAAAAACGCTAATACCAATGTCTAAGGGGAAGCCGTTCAGGACAGGTTTATGCTAGGTGAATATTACGCGCGTCGGTGTAGTCAATAATAAGGCCGACACCATTTTCTAGAGAGTGCAACTTCACGGACAAAGGCAATTTCATGAGCGAGCATAAAAACGTCTATCCAGTGCGCGATAGCATCGCTGCCAAGGCATGGGCCGATAAAGATAAATATGCGGCAATGTATCAGCAGTCCATGGACGACCCAGAAGGTTTCTGGGGTGAGCAAGCAAAACGCCTCGACTGGATTAAAACCCCCAGCAAAATCAAAAACACCTCGTTCGCCCGAGATAACGTCGATATCCGCTGGTTTGAAGACGGCGAACTTAACGTCGCGGCGAACTGCTTAGATCGCCACCTAGAGAAGCGCGGCGACCAAACGGCGATTATTTGGGAAGGCGATAACCCCAACGAATCCAAACATATTAGTTATCGCGAACTTTACGAGCGCACCAATCAGCTAGCAAACGGCTTGAAATCGCTGGGTGTTCAGAAAGGCGATACAGTAACGCTGTATATGCCGATGATTCCCGAAGCGGCCATGGCCATGTTGGCCTGCGCCCGTATCGGTGCGGTGCACTCGGTGGTATTTGGCGGCTTCTCGCCAGACGCGGTGGCCCAGCGGGTCATCGGTGCAGATTCCAAACTGGTGATCACTGCCGATGAGTCGGTTCGCGGTGGCAAGCATGTGCCGCTGAAAGAGAACGTCGACTCTGCGCTCAAGCGTGACGGCACCGATGTGTGCAAAAACGTGCTGGTTGTGAAGCGTACCGGCGGTGAGATCGACTGGCAGGAAGGCCGCGATATCTGGTTTGACGAGCTGGTCGACAAACAGTCCAGCGAGTGCCCAGCTGAGGCGATGAATGCGGAAGATCCGCTGTTCATTCTCTACACCTCAGGCTCCACCGGCGCGCCGAAAGGCTTGAAGCACACTACCGGTGGTTACCTGACCTACGCCGCCATGACGCATCAGTACGTGTTCGACTATCAAGAGGGCGAAATCTACTGGTGTACGGCAGATGTGGGCTGGGTGACCGGGCATAGCTATATCGTTTACGGCCCGCTGGCGAACGGTGCCACTACGCTGATGTTTGAAGGCGTGCCGAGCTATCCGACCCACGGCCGCATGGGTGAAATCGTCGATAAGCATCAGGTCAATATCCTCTACACCGCGCCCACAGCCGTGCGTGCGCTGATGGCTCATGGCGACAACGTGATGGATTCCAGCAAGCGTGATTCGCTGCGCTTACTGGGCTCGGTGGGTGAGCCGATTAACCCCGAAGCGTGGGAGTGGTTCTACCGCGTGATCGGCAACGAGAAGTGTCCGATTGTGGATACTTGGTGGCAGACAGAAACCGGCGGCATCATGATTGCGCCGCTGCCAGGGGCCACCGACCTGAAACCGGGCTCAGCAACGACGCCTTTCTTCGGCGTTAAACCTGCCCTGGTCGATAACGAAGGCCACCAACTCGAAGGAGCCACCGAGGGCAACCTGGTGATTCTGGACTCCTGGCCGGGGCAAGCGCGCTCTATTTGGGGCGATCATGAGCGCTTCGTTCAGACCTATTTCTCTACCTACGACGGCATGTACTTCACGGGCGACGGCTGCCGTCGTGATGAGGATGGCTACTACTGGGTCACCGGCCGGGTGGACGACGTGCTGAACGTCTCCGGCCACCGCATGGGCACCGCCGAGATCGAGTCGTCGCTGGTGGCGCACTCAGCCGTCGCGGAAGCGGCAGTGGTAGGCTTCCCCCATGATATTAAGGGCCAGGGGATCTATATTTATGTCACCCTGAACGACGGTATCGACCCCACGGACGAGCTAAAGAAAGAGTTGACCCAGTGGGTGCGTAAGGATATCGGCCCTATTGCCTCGCCGGATGTTATCCAGTGGGCGCCGGGGCTGCCGAAAACGCGTTCAGGTAAAATTATGCGCCGCATTCTGCGCAAAATTGCCGCCAACGAGTGCGATGGTCTGGGCGATACCAGCACGCTGGCAGACCCGTCGGTGGTCGATGACCTGATCGAACATCGTGCCAACCAGTAAGGGAAGCACCCCCATGAATCGTCTTGTGGGGGCTGTTTTCAATGACCAGCGTCACGCCTGGATTTATTGAATCAGGGAAAACTGCGTTAGTCTGTTGCGGTGCCGGCCATGAGCCGGCACCGCTGTTTCTGTTTGAATGACGTTCCAATAACAAATTGTGCATGTGATGCTTGGGCATGATGAAGCCCATGGGGTACCATGCTTCAACCGTATGAGCCTAGCGTCGCGGCGGCAGGCAACCCCGCTGCTCGAGGAACCGGAGGAATATCCATGGCAGTAGCCCATAAGTTTATCGTCGCTGACGACCATCCGCTGTTTCGTGCAGCGCTCACCCAGGCGTTGCGCCAGTTGGCCCCCCAGGCTGAGATTGTCGAAGCCGACACCATGGAAGCCACCACTGAGGTCGTTAATCGACACCCCGATGCGGATTTAATTCTGCTGGATCTTCATATGCCTGGTGCCCACGGCTTTTCGGGTCTCATCCAACTGCGCGGGCAGATGCCGGATATTCCGGTAGCCGTGGTGTCCGGCAGCGATGAACCCTATGTGGTGCGTCGTGCTATCGACTACGGTGCCTCTGGTTTTATTCCTAAATCATCGTCGCTGCAACTGATCGCGGAAGCGGTCGGTGAGATTCTGCAGGGTGAGGTGTGGTTACCGGAAGCACTAGCCAACGTACTGGAAGAGACCAGTGAAGAGGAGTCGCGCTTTGCTGAGGCGATTGCCTCGCTAACACCCCAGCAGTTTCGCGTGCTGAACATGCTGACCGAAGGCCTGCTGAATAAGCAAATTGCCTACGAGCTGAATGTGTCAGAAGCGACTATTAAAGCCCATGTGACGGCCATTCTGCGCAAGCTGGGCGTGCACTCGCGCACTCAGGCAGTTATTGCCGCGCAGAAACTGGAAGTGGAGCCGCCAAAAGTCGAGTCGTAACGGCTAACGGCAGGTGAACAGCGCCGCGCTTAGATTTTTCTAAGCGCGGCGCTGCTGTTTTTTAGTATTAGGGTTTGGCGCGGCTGGCCTGGAGAGTACGAGTGAGTAGTGCGCGTAGGGCGGCTGGTTTCACCGGCTTGAGCAGGAGCTGGTAGCCTGCCCGCTTGATCTCTTCTGCGACGGCTTCGGTACGGTCGGCGGTGATGACAATGCCGGGAACGGCCCCTGCAAAGCGCTCACTAAGTGCTTCTAGCGCCATCAGGCCGGTGACCTCGTTATCCAGGTGATAATCTGCCAGGATGGCGTCAGGATCACCGTCCATATTGCGTAGAATCGACTTTGCCCCACCGATGCTGGTGGCGGTAAACACTTCGCAGCCCCAGCCGCTGAGCATCGCAGTCATGCCTTCTAGAATCAGTGTTTCGTTGTCGATACACACGATCCGAGTGCCTGCCAGCTTGTTGCCGCTGCGGCGGCTGTGGGGTTCTTGATGATCAGTTATCGTCGCTTCCCGTGCCGCAACGATGGGCACGCTGACCGAGAACACCGTACCTACACCCTCCCAGGAGCGCACCTTGATGGGGTGATCCAGCACGCGGCTCATACGGTCGGCGATGGAGAGTCCCAGCCCCAGGCCTTTTTCACTCTCTTTATGACGGGAAACCTGATCGAGGCGTCGGAACTCTTGAAATATCTCCGTCAATTTGGATTCGGGAATCCCTGGCCCGCTGTCCCATACTTCGATCAGCAGTCGCCCTCCTTGGCGGCGGCAGCCAAGCAGCACGCGCCCCTCTTGAGTGTAGCGAATCGCGTTGGAGAGGAAGTTCTGCACGATCCGGCGCAGCATCTGCGGGTCGGAATCCACCCACTGCTGAGTGGGCACAACGTCAAGATCCAAGCCGCGATCATCGGCCATCACCTCAAACTCAGCGCGTAGCGGGCGGAAAATATCGGCCAGGGCAAAGTGGCTGCGCCGTGGCGTCAGCGCACCGGCATCCAGCTTGGAGATATCCAGCAATGTGCCGAGAAGCTCTTCGGCGGCCTGAAGAGAGTTATCGATATGGCCAATGGTGCGCTGGGTGTCGCTGGCGGTGACGTTCTGCATCAGCGCAGAGGTAAACAAGCGCGCGGCATTCAGAGGTTGCAGGAGGTCGTGGCTGGCGGCAGCCAGGAAGCGGGTTTTCGAGGCGTTGGCGTCTTCCGCGAGCTGTTTCGCTTGTCGCAGTGCCTGCTCCGCTTCGGCACGCACGCGGTTCTCTTGGCGTAGAGCGGCGTTGGCCTCCGAGAGCGCCTGGGTACGCTCGCGCACCCGCTCTTCCAGGGTTTCGTTGGTCTCTTTGAGGGCAATTTCTGCTTGGCGGCGCTCGGTAATATCTTGATACAGCGCGAAGAAACCCAAAATCGACTGGCTGTCACCAAAGTGCGGGGTGTAGGTCACCAGCATATAGCGCATGGCGTCGTTGACCTGCATGGAGACTTCAAAACTGACCCGCTCACCGGCCAGGGTGCGCTGTACCCAGGGCACCCGTTCTTCGGCCTGTTTCACCGGCAGCACGTCTTCGTAGCGCCGCCCAATCACCGCGTTGCGGTCGATGTTGAACGCCTGCTCGTAGGCGCGGTTGGTAAAGAGATAGCGGCTCTCTTTATCGAAGTAGGCAATGAGCGCCGGGACGTTATCGGTATAGATGCGGATATTGTTTTCTGAGCGGATCAGCGCCTCTTCGATACGCTTTTGCTGGGTAATATCCTGATAGGTGTAGACAAAGCCGCCGCCGGGCATCGGGTTGCCCTGTACTTCCAGCACGCTCCCATCCTGGCGGTAGCGCACGTAGCGGTGGGGTTGGCCATCGCGAATGTTATCCAGCAGCAGTTGCACGTGCTCTTCCGGGTCGCCAGGGCCGTACTCGCCGTTGTGGGCGTTGTAGCGGAAGATGCGATCCATCGGTGCGCCGACGCGAATGATGTGGTCGGGGAAGCGGAACAGCTCTAAATAGCGCTGGTTCCACACCACTAGGCGCAGGTTCTGGTCGACCACACTGATGCCTTGGTTGATGTTCTCGATGGTGGCTTGTAGCAGGGCACGGTTGAACTCCAGCACCTGGGAGGCCTCATCCACGATGGAGATCACATCGGAAATACCAATGCCTCGCCCTTGAAGGGCAGAGTTCACCACGATCCGCGCCGACGATGCCCCCAAGACAGAGGCGAGAAACCGCTCGGTGAATTGGATCACGTCGATGGAGGCGCGGGTGCCATCGTCCAGCGGCTTGCCCGCTCGGCGTGCGTAATCATCGAAGGCACGGTCGACTTGGCCCGCGCCTAAGAAGCGCTCACACAGCACTTTCAAATCGCCCACCGTTGTGGCCCCTGTCCAGGGGCGATTAACGGAGGTTTGGCGAGTTTCGACGCTATCCACAAACAGCGACGCCTGAATGCGTTCGACTACCCGCTGGGAGGTGATCTGTGAGACAAAGATATAGCAGAACAGATTGACCCCTAGCGAAAGCATCACGCCATGGGTAAAGGCATCGCCCATGTTCAGGCCAAACAGCGCCGTCGGCGACAGCCAGTTAAGCCCCAGCGGGCCACCGGCAAGCCACGCTTGAGGCAGTACACCAGCGTTAATCATGGCGGGCATGAGCAGGCTATACGCCCAAATAGCAAAGCCCACGTTCATGCCCACAATGACGCCTAAGCGGTTGCCGCGCTTCCAGTACAGCCCGCCAATCAGCGCCGGAGCAAACTGGGCCGCCGCTGCAAACGAGAGCATGCCGATGGAGGCCAGCGAGGTGAACTCGCCAATCAGTTGGTAAAAGCCGTACGCCATGGCCAGCACGGCCACGATAGTGAGGCGGCGAGCGCGCAGCACCAAACGGCCATAGTCTCTGGCTTTGGTGTCGAACCAGCGCAGCCTGAAGAGCGCCGGGATCACAATTTCGTTCGAAATCATGATGGAGACCGCCACCGCCGCCACAATCACCATGCCCGTTGCGGCAGAGAATCCGCCGATAAACGTGAGCAGCGTGAGCCACTGCTGGCCGGAGGCCATGGAAAGGGCGAGCGCATAGGTGTCGGGCTCCACACCGCTTTCTGAAAACAGCAGCAGACCAGCGGCGGCCAGGGGAACTACGAAAAAGGCAATCGCCAGCAAGTAAAGCGGAAACAGCCAGCGTGCTTTAGTGGCGTCGTCAGGGTGAATGTTCTCGACCACCGCCACATGAAACTGGCGGGGTAGACACAGGATTGCCAGCATGGCGAGCAGGGTCTGCACCCAGAAGCTCTGGCCAAAATCCTGATTAGCGAGCTGGCGCTGAAGTTCAAGCTGACTCTCTGCGTGCCCCATCAGCTCACCCAGGCCATCGAACATGCCCCAGGTAACAAAAGCGCCGAGCACGACAAAGGCCAGCAGCTTGACCAATGACTCAAACGCGACGGCGTGGATTAAACCTTCATGATGTTCAGTGGCATCGGTATGCCGCGTGCCGAATAGAATGGCAAAAATGGCCATCACTACTGCCACATAAAAGGCCGTATCGCCAAACAGTGGCGTATGAGTAACATCGGAAGCGTCGGTGAGCACGCTGAACGTGGTGGAGACCGCTTTTAGCTGTAGCGCGATGTAGGGCAGGGTGCCGACAAGGGCGACCAGGCTAGCAAAAGCGGCCAGAGATTGGGTTTTACCGTAACGGGAGGCAATGAAGTCGGCAATGGAGGTGACGTTTTGGTGCTTGGCAACGCGGATCATCTTCGCCAGCACAGGCCAGAAGAGCAAAAACGTCAGAATAGGCCCCACGAAGATGCTGGCAAACGACCAGCCCGCGGTGGCAGCTTGACCCACCGCGCCGTAGAAGGTCCATGACGTGCAGTAGATAGCGAGCGCCAAGCTATAAATAATCGGGCGGCGCTGGCTAGCGCCGTGAGTGCGTGCACGCCGGTCGCCAAACCAGGCAATACCAAACAGCACTGCAATATAGAGCAGTGACACCGCGACCAGCAGCCCGCCATGAAACATAGTGTCTCCTCACCAATCGTACTTTTAACTGTACCTTTAAATAGCGCGTACTGAGCAGTACGTCTAAACAGCACGTCTAAACCGACCTTCGCCCAGCAAAGGGCTCCATTCTAGGCGAAGGGGAGGCGCTACGTCTGCCGTTCGTTGGCCAGTTGGCAAACGGTGGTCAGCAGCGGTGAGGTGTCGCGGAGTGTGCGTAGCTCATTGAGATCCGCGTCCCCGGTCTCTGGGTTTAGCGGAATTAGCTCTCGGCTTGAGCAGTTGAGGATGTAGGGCTGCGTGGTGATCAGGTCCGTATGGCGGCGCTCAAACTGGTAAAGAATAAACTCGGCCACCAGATCGCCATCGACGGTTTGGGCGCGTACATTCTCGCTATCCACCACACTAAAAGTGGTGGTGATCGGGAAAATAAACGTCCAGGGTCGCCACATGTTGCTGGACGTGTCGCTGGAAATCACTTGGGCCGTTTCCGGCAGCTGCAGCTGCTTATGCTCGAACCAGTCATACTCAAATTGAACCTGATAACCCAGCATGCCCAGCCCACCAAACACCGGCACGATCCATTTGGGTAGCCGCTTACGGCTGATTGTTCGAAGCAATAGGCCGATACCTGCCGCGGCAAGGCCTGCAAACACAGCGGCCACTAAGTGCCAAATCATACTATTTCCTTCTGAAAAGCCATCGGGCTTCCCTAAGGAAGCCCGATGGAAGGTGGTTCCGTTCGCTATTGGCCGACGGCGCAATAAGGTGGAACGATTATGACTTAGTGATCAACCGCTGCACCAGCACCTTTCGGATAGCGTACGCTTTCCACCAGGTCCTGAATTTCTTGCGGCGGCGCATCGGTGGCGTTAGAGACAACGAAGGCCACAGCGAAGTTGATCAGCGCGCCTACAGCACCAAACGAGAGCGGTGAAATGCCCAGTATCCAGTTATCCGGCGTATTGGCCAGCATGTTGGTGCCCGGAATAAAGAACCAGCCCAGGTAGGTGAAGATGTAGAGCAGGGTGCAGATCAGACCTGCCAGCATACCGGCAATTGCGCCTTTGTTGTTCATGCGCTTAGAGAAGATACCCATCATTAGCGCAGGGAACAGCGAGGCACCGGCAATACCGAAGGCAAGTGCTACCGTTTGAGCGGCAAACCCAGGTGGGTTAAGGCCCAAGTAAGTTGCTAGCAGGATCGCACCGGCCATGGAGATACGTGCTGCCAGCATTTCGCCTTTTTCAGAAATTTTCGGGTTGATCATGGTCTTGATCAAGTCATGACTGATCGCTGACGAGATTGCCAAGAGCAGACCCGCTGCGGTAGAGAGAGCCGCTGCGATACCGCCCGCTGCGATCAAGCCCACTACCCAGCTTGGGAGATTGGCAATTTCAGGGTTCGCCAATACCAGGATGTCGTTGTTTACTTCTAGCTCGTTACCTTCCCAGCCGCGATCAGAAAAATCAGCCGCATTGTTGTACATCTGGATACGACCGTCGTTGTTCAGGTCGTTGTGGGTAATCAGGCCAGTCTCTTCCCAAGTGCGGAACCAGTCAGGGCGATCTTCATAGAGGATGGGATTAAGAGCGGCTTCTTCATAGTTTTCCACCTGCCCAGCCATATCTGGATAGACGGTTGTAGCCAGGTTGAGACGTGCCATTGAGCCAACCGCAGGAGCGGTTAAATACAGCAGTGCGATGAAGACAAGTGCCCAGCCCGCTGACCAACGTGCATCGGCTACTTTCGGTACAGTAAAGAAGCGGATAATAACGTGGGGCAGACCGGCAGTACCGACCATCAGCGATAGAGTGAACAACACCATGTTCAGCTTGTTATCAACGTCTGCGGTGTAGTCTTGGAAACCCAGTGCATTGACCACATCGTCAAGCTTCGTGAGTAACGGAATGCCGGACTCTGTATGTGTGCTGAACATGCCGAACATCGGGATTGGGTTGCCGGTAAGCTGCATGGCGATAAACACCGCCGGGATAGTGTAGGCGATGATCAGTACCACGTACTGAGCAACCTGCGTATACGTGATGCCTTTCATACCGCCGAAAACAGCGTAAAGGAAGACGATAAACGCGGCGATCCAGATACCCCAGGTGTTGCTCACTTCTAGGAAGCGGGAGAACGCAACGCCTGCACCGGTCATCTGGCCGATAACGTAGGTCACCGAGGCTACGATCAAACACACAATCGCCACTAAACGCGCGGTGTTACTGTAGAAGCGGTCGCCGATGAAATCTGGAACGGTGAACTTGCCGAACTTACGCAGGTAAGGGGCAAGTAGCATCGCCAGGATAACGTAGCCCCCGGTCCAGCCCATCAGGAAGGTGGAGTTAGCGTAGCCGCCAGAAGCGAGCAAGCCCGCCATAGAGATAAAGGATGCCGCCGACATCCAGTCGGCCGCTGTGGCCATGCCGTTGGTGATCGGGTGTACGCCGCCACCGGCGACATAGAAGTCTTTGGTGGAGCCCGCTCGCGCCCATATCGCAATCCCGATATAGAGGGCAAACGAGGCGCCAACAAACAGTAAGTTAATTGCAAACTGGCTCATGCTGGCTTACTCCCCCAGGCCGTATTTTTTGTCGAGCGCGTTCATTCTCCAGGCGTAGAAGAAGATCAGCACGATGAAGGTAAGAATGGAGCCTTGCTGAGCAAACCAGAAGCCCAGGTCCGTTCCGCCAACGGGAATGCCCGCGAGAAGCGGACGGAACAGGATGGCGCATCCATAGGAGACAAATGCCCAAACCACGAGGCATCCGAAGATTAGCCGGACGTTGGCCTTCCAGTATTCAGCAGCATTGGATTTATCGTCTGCCATTGTGTTGCTCTCCAGTTGTGATTTTTAGGGTTGGAAAGTGAACTCAAGATAGCGTTTGGTTCATCAGGGCGACCCCGCATAGAAAACCGCGCTGGGTGTTGGGCGGTAAGTCAGCGTTGCCAGGCACGTCACCTTCTTATTGTTAAGCCGTCTTGTGTCGTTATTGGGTGATCGGCAAGTTATCGTCAGCGGCTTGAAGTGCGTTAGGTCGTGCGATTACCCTGTATGACTCGTTGATAATACTGGGCAATAATCGCAAAAAATAAATCCCAGACTTTGGTATCAGGTGCTTTTAGTGATGCGATGAAAATGGTCTGTATGAATATAAAGCATTATTTTTGATGGCCTTTCAGCGCTCTTTAAACGCCGCGTGGCCGGTGATAGGACAATGGTCTATGGCTCGGTTAAAAGTAATGTTTGCTACCTTAATGAGTGATGTTTAATCGTTTTAAGAGAGTTTAAAAAAGACACTACTTTAGTCGCTAAACGAACGTCGTTAAGACGTTAGCGCTATAGCTTAAAGTATAATAAGTGAATGAGTTGAAAAGTAGTCAAACCGTTCGTTTTACTTCCCAACCCCTGCCCTTAAGCGAGGTCGCCCATGGTAGAAATGGATCTCTCCCAGCTACCGTTTACGCTGATGGATGAGGCGGGGCGCGATCATGTTCGTCGCGGGATGGATCTTGCCTACTTTGACCGCGATGAAATTATTCTGGAGATGGGCCAGGCGGGCGAATCCGTTTTCTTGATTCATAAAGGCGAGGTCGCCGAACTTGATCCCACCCTGCCTGCTGCTAGTGCGCGCATTGGCCACTACACCGCAGGCGATTTGTTTGGCGCCATCAGTATCCTCAACGGCAAAAGCCGCTACCGCTTCCAAGCTGAACAAGAGTGCCTGTGCTATGTGATGCCTAAAGCGCTGTTTACTCAACTGTGCCGTCACTATCCACCGTTTGAGCAGTTCTTTAAGCAGTCGCTCTCACACAAAGCGCGCCTGCTCACCGAAAAACGCGCTGAAGGCGGCGTCACCATGGCGGGCTTTATGCTGGCCAAAGTGAATGAGTGTATGCGCGAGCCGCTGCTCATTGATGCCTCAAAGAGTATTCATGACGCTGTTCGACAGCTACATGATAGTCATGCGGACAGTCTACTGGTCGCTACTGCAGGCGCCCTGGGCATGGTGACCAAAACCGATCTGCTCAATGGGTTGGTATTGGGTAACTGCACCCAGGCAACACCGGTTGAAGCGCTGGCCAACGTCTCCTTGGTCACGGTAGCTCCCGAGCAGTACCTGTTTGAAGCGCTGATTTTAATGACCCGCCATAAAGTGGCGCGGGTGGTGGTAATGGAAGGGGAGAGTGTTAAAGGCGTCGTTGAGCTAATGGACGTGTTGAGCTTCTTCTCTAGCCGTAGCTACGTGGTCAGCCTGCAGGTGGAGCAGGCCAACAGTCTGGAAGCGCTGGCGGCGGCCAGCCAGCGTACGCCGGAATTAGTGAATGCGCTGATGGTGCAGGGCGTAAAGCTGCGTTTTGCCATGGATCTGTTGGCGGCGCTGAACGGGCGCATTATGAGCAAAGCGTGGAGCTTCACAGTGCCTGAGCAGTACCACACCCAAAGCTGCTTAATGGTGATGGGCAGCGAAGGACGCGGCGAGCAGATCCTCAAAACCGATCAAGATAATGGGTTGATCTTAGCTGATGATTGCCAGTGGCCCACAGTAGCTGAGGAGATGAACACTCTAACGGAAACGCTAATCCAGCTAGGCTATCCACCTTGCCCCGGCAATATCATGGTGTCTAACCCAGAGTGGGTGGGTACGGTTTCCCAGTGGAAAAACAATATCACTAAGTGGGTCAATGCCCGAGATGGCGATAGCCTGATGAAACTAGCGATTCTATTGGACTCCCACGGCGTGGCGGGTAATCCGGCGCTACTGGATCAGGTGCGTGAAGCGCTGTTTGAGCGCTGCTCCCACGATGAACTGCTGCTCTCTTACTTTGCCCGGGCGGCACTGCGCTTCTCGACGCCTCTGACGCTATTTGGCTCGCTGAAAAAGCCCCAGCACGGTATTGATATCAAAAAAGGCGGTATTTTTCCGATAGTCCACGGTGTGCGTACGATGGCCCTTGAGCGGCGCATTAATGCGACCTCTACCTTGGACCGCTTAGATGCCTTGGCCGCCGATGGGCGGCTTGACCGCCGCTTTGCTGATGATCTAGGCGAGGCGCTGGCGCTGTTTACCGAGCTGCGCCTTCGTCAGCAGCTTCAGGAGTTGGATAACGCCAACCCTAAACGCACCAATCGAGTGGTCGTTCAGGAGCTCTCTTCGCTAGAACGGGACTTGTTGCGTGAAGCCCTACACATCGTGAAAGACTTTAAGCAGCGTCTTTCCCATCGTTACCATTTGGAGTATTCGTGAGCGGAATGCGCCTGTTAGATCGACATATGACCCTGTTCAGCGGTTCACTGCGCACTCTGCTTCAGCGTGAGAGCGACCGCCGTCGCTGGGCGGACTCGCCCTATGCCTGGCTGTTTCAGCCTTATATGGGGGAAGAGGCCGTGGCCATGGCGTGCCAGGTAAGCGCCGTTCAGCCCGCTGTAATGAGTGTGGCGGCGGTGGTGCTAAGCCCGCGCCAAGTGCACACCAGCCGTACGTGGGTGGCCACCTTAGTCGCATCATCGGCGCTGGCGCCTGCTACTCTGCGACGCCATCATCAGTTGCATGCCACGCACTCGCCCCGTTCTCCCGATGCTGAGTGTCTGAGTGAGCTGGCGGAGTTTATCGAACATCGCGAAAAACCCCGTACTTCTAGTGCGAGGATGGATAGCGAGGGGCGCGAGAGCGCCCCTAGTCCGGCCTCGATTGTTGCTCAATATACTGCTTGACCATGCTCAGGGGGGCGCCTCCGACACTTCCCGCAAAGTAGCTTGGACTCCACAGCGAGTTCTTCCGGTAGGCGGGCTGTACCAGTTCAGGGTGTAGTAACTTCATCCGCCGGCTGGATACCCCCTTCAAACTATTCACCAGCTTGGATACCGCCACTTTGGGTGGAAAGTTGACAAGCAAATGGACGTGATCGGTTTCACCGTTGAACTCCTGTAGCTCCGCCTCGAAGTCCCGACACACTCGGTCGAAAAGTAATTCGAGGGAGTTGAGATGCGCGCCGGTAAACACCTTGCCCCGATACTTGGTGACAAAGACCAAATGGGCATGGAGTTTAAAAACGCAGTGTCTTCCTGTTCTGATAGCTTGTTTGGTTTCCATAGACCAAGTATATTCGAAGCCATGAAGCAGACCAAGACCCTCAAGGTTCGAGTGAAGGACAAACACGCCGCCGAGCTTAACCGCATGGCCCGCAGCGTGAATTTTGTTTGGAACTACCTCAACGAACTGTCTTCCCGAGCCATTCGGGAGAAAGGTCTGTTTCTGTCTGCCTACGACATGCACCCCTATACCAAGGGTGCTGGCAAGGACCTCGGCCTGCACAGCCAAACGCTGCAATGCATTGCTGCTGAATACGTTGCCCGCCGCAAGCAGTTCAAAAAGCCCCGCCTGAATTGGCGCAAGTCCGGCGGTGTGCGCCGCTCACTTGGCTGGATTCCGGTCAATACCGGCGCGGCCAAGTGGAAGAACGGGCAGGTATTTCACAACGGCACCTACTTCAAGGTGTGGGATAGCTACGGCCTGTCGACATACAAGTTCCGTGCCGGCAGTTTCAACGAAGATAGCCGGGGCCGGTGGTATTTCAATGTTGCGGTCGAGGTGGACGTTCAACCGACGCTTGGGCAAGGCGCCGTTGGCATCGACCTTGGGCTCAAGGATGTGGCCACCTGTAGCGATGGAGGAAGGCTGGAAAACAGCCGCTTCTACCGCCGCATGGAAGACCAGTTGGCGGCAGCCCAACGTGCCCGTAACAAGCGGCGGGTAAAGGCTATTCACGCCAAGATCAAGAACCGTCGCCAGGACGCGCAGCACAAGTTTTCCCGGAAACTCGTCAACCAGTACGGCGAAATCGTCGTGGGCGATGTTTCCTCAACCAAGCTCGCGAAGACCAAGATGGCCAAAAGCGTCTACGACGCTGGCTGGTCACAACTGAAAACGATGCTGGAATATAAATGCGCTCACGCAGGCATCGTCTTCAAGGTCGTTCGCGAAACCAACACCACCCGCGCCTGTTCATCGTGCGGCTCGCTTAGCGGGCCGCAGGGCGTCAACGGGTTGCGAGTAAGGGGCTGGGAGTGCGTGGAGTGTGGGTGTACTCCACGACCGGGGA